>NZ_JBHSGR010000004.1:0-210332 GCF_042654585.1 Geodermatophilus arenarius | reverse complement strand
CGGGTGGCCGAGCCGCGCCCGGCCGCCGCGCCGCCGCCGGCCGCCGCCGAGTCTGCGCCCGCCCCGCGCGGCGGGGAGCCGACCCCGGTGGTGTCCGCGAACCCGCCCGCCGACCAGGCCGGGGACGCCGGCGAGGGCGGGCTGGGCACCGGCGACGTCCGCCGGGTGTGGCCCGAGCTGCTCGCCGTCGTCAAGCGGCACAAGCGCACCACCGAGGCGCTGCTCAAGAACGCGCAGGTGCACGAGCTGCGCAACGGCGTGCTCACGCTGTCGACGTCGTCGCCCGCGCTGGCCCGCCGGATCGGCGACGACCTCAACAAGGACGTGCTGCGCGAGGCGCTCAACGAGCTGCTCGGCGTGCGCTGGAAGGTCGAGGCGGTCGTCGAGGGCGCGACCCGCGGCTCGGGTACCGCCGGCCCGTCCCCGGAGGCCGCGCGCGAGGCGGCCCGGGCGGCGGAGGCCGCCGAGGCGCGCGAGCTCATGGCGCAGCGGGCGGCCGAGGGCGACGACCCCGCCGCCGACCGCGAGCCCTCCGTCGACCCCGAGCAGGCGGCGCTCGCGCTGCTGCGCGCCCAGCTCGGCGCCCAGCCGCTGGAGGGCTGACCGCGCCGGTCCCGGCCGCCGTCCCCCCGGATGTCGGACCGGCGGCCTACCCTCGGGTCATGTTCCCCGGTGGTGGCCAGCCCGACCTGTCCGCGATCCTGCAGCAGGCCCAGCAGATGCAGCAGGCGCTGGCCGCCGCGCAGGAGCAGCTGGCGAACGAGGAGGTCACCGGCTCGGCCGGCGGCGGCCTGGTCACGGCCACGATGACCGGCGACGGCGAGCTGCGGGCGGTCACCATCGCGCCGTCGGCCGTCGACCCCGACGACGTGGAGACCCTGCAGGACCTCGTCGTCGCCGCCGTCCGCGACGCCTCGCGCCTGGCGAGCGAGCTGACCGCCGACCGCATGGGCCCACTGGCCGGCGGTCTGGGCGGCGGCTTCCCCGGGCTGCCCGGCGCCTGACCGGCGCACCACCTCTCCCTTCTCCCCGAGGAGCACCGTGTACGAGGGGGCCGTCCAGGACCTCATCGACGAGCTCGGCCGCCTGCCCGGCGTCGGGCCCAAGAGCGCGCAGCGCATCGCCTTCCACCTGCTCGCCGCCGAGTCCGCCGACGTCGGCCGGCTGGTCGCCGCGCTGCAGCGCGTGCAGGCCGAGGTCCGCTTCTGCGTGACCTGCTACAACGTCGCCGAGGGCGAGCAGTGCCGGATCTGCAAGGACCCGCGCCGCTCCGACGACGTCATCTGCGTCGTCGAGGAGCCCAAGGACGTCGTCGCCATCGAGCGCACCCGCGAGTTCCGCGGCCGCTATCACGTCCTCGGTGGCGCGATCAGCCCGATCGAGGGCGTCGGCCCCGACGACCTGCGGGTCAAGGAGCTCATGACCCGGCTCATGGACGGCACCGTCACCGAGCTGATCATCGCCACCGACCCCAACCTCGAGGGCGAGGCCACCGCGGCCTACCTGGCCCGGCTGGTCGGCCCCCTGGGCCTCACCGTCTCCCGCCTGGCCAGCGGGCTCCCCGTCGGCGGCGACCTCGAGTACGCCGACGAGATCACCCTGGGCCGCGCGTTCGAGGGCCGCCGCCGCATCGACGCCTAGCGGGTGGACGCGGGACGGCCGTCACGGTCGGGTAACGCCCGCCGTCGAGGTCTCTGAGCGCTGAGAGACGTGTGCTACCCATGAGCAGCCACAGGCCACGGCGGCCGCACGTCGGCGCCCCGGAGGCGCCGCGCGGCCGCGCTCGAGAACGAGGTAGCGGATGACTCCCGTAGGGACCCCTGGCCGTCGCGCGCGCGCGGCCACCGCCGGCATCGCCGTCACGGCGCTCGCCCTGACCGCCTGCGGCGGCGGTGGTGACGACGGCGGCTCCGGCGGCGGCTCGGGTGACGGCGGCGACGCGCTGATCATCGGCACCACCGACGTCATCACGACGATCGACCCGGCCGGTTCCTACGACAACGGCTCCTTCGCCGTCATGAACCAGGTCTACCCGTTCCTGATGAACACCCCGTACGGCAGCCCGGAGGTCGAGCCGGACATCGCCGAGTCGGCCGAGTTCACCGCGCCCAACCAGTACACGGTGACGCTCAAGGACGGTCTGACCTTCGCCAACGGCCACGAGCTGACCAGCTCCGACGTCAAGTTCTCGTTCGACCGCATGGTCGCCATCAACGACCCGAACGGCCCGGCGTCGCTGCTCTACAACCTGGCCGGCGTCGACACCCCGGACGACACCACCGTCGTCTTCAACCTGACCTCCCCGAACGACCAGGTCTTCCCGCAGATCCTGTCGAGCCCGGCCGGCCCGATCGTCGACGAGGAGGTCTTCGCCGCCGACGCGCTGACCCCCGACGCCGAGATCGTCGACGGCAACGCCTTCGCCGGCCCGTACACGATCACCAGCTACGAGCAGAACGACCTCATCTCCTACGAGGCCAACCCCGACTACCAGGGCCTGCTCGGCGCGCCGAAGACCAGCGCGGTCAACGTCCGTTACTACGCCGAGGCGTCGAACCTCAAGCTCGACGTCGAGGAGGGCGCGGTCGACGTGGCCTTCCGCAGCCTGTCGGCGACCGACATCGACGACCTGCGCGGCAACGACGAGGTCGAGGTCGTCGACGGCCCCGGCGGCGAGATCCGCTACATCGTCTTCAACTTCAACACCCAGCCCCACGGCGCGACGACGCCCGAGGCCGACCCGGCCAAGGCGCTCGCCGTCCGCCAGGCGGTGGCCCACCTGCTCGACCGGCAGGAGATCGCCGACCAGGTGTACCGCGGCACCTACACCCCGCTGTACTCCTTCGTCCCCGAGGGCCTGACCGGCGCCACCACGCCGCTGCGGGACCTCTACGGCGACGGCCAGGGTGGCCCCGACGCCGACAAGGCGGCCCAGACCCTGCAGGCCGCCGGCGTGCAGACCCCGGTCCAGCTGTCGCTGCAGTACTCCAACGACCACTACGGGCCGAGCTCCGGTGACGAGTACGCGCTCATCAAGGACCAGCTCGAGGCGACCGGCCTGTTCCAGGTGGACCTGCAGACCACCGAGTGGACGCAGTACTCCGAGCAGCGCACCGCCGACGTCTACCCGGCCTACCAGCTGGGCTGGTTCCCGGACTACTCCGACGCCGACAACTACCTGACGCCGTTCTTCCTCACGGAGAACTTCCTCAGCAACCACTACGCCAACCAGCAGGTCAACGACCTGATCCTGCAGCAGGCCACCACCGCCGACCCGGCGCAGCGGCAGGCGCTGATCGAGCAGATCCAGCAGCTGGTCGCCGCCGACCTGTCGACGGTGCCCTACCTGCAGGGCGCGCAGGTCGCCGTCGTGCGGACCGGCGTGGAGGGCGCCCAGGACACCCTGGACGCGTCCTTCAAGTTCCGCTACGGCGCGCTGTCCCGCGGCTGACGCGGGCAGGCGGACGACCCCGGCCCCGGGTGGCCTCCCGAACGGAGGCCACCCGGGGCCGACCCGTGTGAGGCGGACCATGTGACCGGGACCCGGCACCGGTCCTCACCGGACCTGAACGAGCAGGAGACATGACCACCACCACGACCGAGCTCACCGGCACCGGCCCCGAGGCCGACGCCGCCCCCGCCGGCGGACGCCGGCGCCGCGGCGGTGGCGGGCTGGGCAGCTACCTGCTGATCCGGTTCCTGCTGATCATCCCGACCGTCTTCGTCCTCGTGACGACGGTCTTCTTCCTCATGCGGTCCACCGGCGACCCGATCACCGCCGCGCTCGGCGGCCGCCTGCCCGCCGACGAACTGGCCCAGCGCGTGCGCGAGGCCGGCTACGACCGCCCCCTGCTGGTGCAGTACGGCGAGTTCCTCGGGGACCTGGTCCGCCTGGACTTCGGCACGACCCTCTCCGACCGGCGCCCGGTGCTCGAGGTGCTCACCGAGTTCGGTACCGCGACGCTGGAGCTGGCCGTCTACGCGCTGCTCGTCGCGTTCGTCGTCGGCGTGCCGCTCGGCCGCTTCGCCGCCTACGCCCGCGACCGCTGGCCCGACGCCGTCCTGCGCGTGTTCGCGATCTTCTGCTACGCGACGCCGGTCTTCTTCGCCGGCATGCTGCTCAAGCTGGTCTTCGCCAGCGGCCTGGGCTGGCTCCCGGTCGCCGGCCGGGCCTCCACCCGCAGCGAGATCCTCATCCAGACCGGTGTCGACGACCCGACCGGCATCTACCTGGTCGACGCGATCCGCACCGGCAACGGCGAGGTCGTCCGCGACGTGCTCGAGCACGCCGTCCTGCCCGCGGTCGCGCTCGGCCTGCTCACCGCCGGCGTCTTCCTCCGGCTGGTCCGCACCAACGTGATCGGGACGCTGGGCATGGGCTACGTCGAGGCCGCCCGCTCGCGCGGCGTCAGCGAGCGCCGGCTGCTGCGCAAGCACGCCTACCGGCCGGCGCTCATCCCGATCGTCACCGTCATGGGCCTGCAGATCGCGCTGCTGCTCGGCGGCGCGGTCCTCACCGAGACGACGTTCGAGTGGAAGGGCCTGGGCTTCCAGCTGGTGCAGTACCTGCAGGCCCGGGACTTCGTCGCCGTCCAGGGCATGGTCGTGCTGCTGGCCGTCATCGTCGCCGTGACCAACTTCGTCGTCGACGTGATCGCGGCGCTGATCGACCCGCGAGTGAGGTACTGATGGCCACCACCGTGACCCCGCGGCGCAAGCGCGGGCTGCCGCTGGTCCGCCAGTTGCGCCAGAGCGTCGGGCTGCAGCGCGGCATGCTCGTCGCGGGCCTCGTGCTGACCGGGCTCTTCCTGCTCACCGCGCTGCTCGCCGACGTCATCTCCCCGTACGGCTTCAGCCAGCTGCGCGACGGGTCCGGCTCGTTCGGCGCCCAGCGGCCCCCGTCGGGTGACCACCTGCTCGGCACCACCGTCGGCGGCTACGACGTCCTGTCGCGGGTCGTCCACGGCACCCGGACGGCGCTGCTCGTCGTGGTCGTCGCCGTGGTGCTGTCGATCTTCGTCGGCGTGCTGCTCGGACTGGTGTCGGGCTACTTCGGCGGCTGGGTCGACCGGGTGCTCGTCGTCGTCTGCGACGCCATCTACGCCTTCCCGTCGCTGCTGCTCGCCATCGTCGTGGCGATCGTGATCAGCGGTGGGCAGTCGAGCCTGTGGGGCGGCATCCTGGCCGCGGCGCTGTCGATCACCGTCATCTTCATCCCGCAGTACTTCCGCGTGGTGCGGGCCGAGGTGGTGCGGATCAAGGCCGAGGCGTTCGTCGAGTCGGCGAAGGTCATCGGGGCCGGCCACTGGCGGATCATGACCCGGCACGTGCTGCGCAACGCCACCCGCACGCTGCCGCTGATCCTCACGCTCAACGCCTCCGAGGCGATCCTCACCCTCGCCGGCCTGGGCTTCCTCGGGTTCGGCATCGAGCAGACCGCCGCCGCGGAGTGGGGCTTCGACCTCAACCGCGCGCTCTCCGACGTCACCAGCGGCATCTGGTGGACGTCGGTGTTCCCCGGCCTGGCCATCGTCCTGGTGGTCCTCGGCCTCACCCTCGTCGGCGAGAGCCTCAACGACCTGGCCGACCCGCGGCTGCGCAGCCGCCGGGCCGCCGAGTCCGGGGAGACCGGCGAGGTGTCCGTGGTGCCGGGCGGCGTGCTCGGTGCGGGTCCGGCCGGCCTGGCCGGCATCGAGGAGGTCCGGTGAGCACCACCCTGCCCGTCGGCGGCGAGCCCGTCGTCGACATCCAGGACCTGTCGGTCTCCTTCGCCACCGATGCCGGCACCGTCGCCGCGGTGCAGGACGTGAGCCTGTCGGTGGCCGCCGGCGAGGTGCTGGCGATCGTGGGGGAGAGCGGCAGCGGCAAGACCGTGACCGCGCGCAGCATCCTGGGGCTGCTGCCGGAGACCGCGACCACCCGCGGCGCGGTGCTGCTCACCCGCAAGGACGGCAGCGACGCGCACGACGTCGTCACGCTGTCCCGGTCCGGGCTCGGCGAGGTGCGCGGCCGGGACGCGGCGATGGTCTTCCAGGAGCCCTCGACCGCGCTCAACCCCGTCTACCCGGTCGGCTGGCAGATCGCCGAGGGGCTGCGGGCGCACGGCCGGCTGTCCCGCAAGGAGGCCCGTGCCAAGGCCGTCGACGTGCTGCGGCGCGTGGGCATCCCCGACCCGGAGACGCGGGTGGACCACTACCCGCACCAGTTCTCCGGCGGCCAGAAGCAGCGCATCGTCATCGCCCAGGCGCTGGTCCTCGACCCGGGCGTGATCATCGCCGACGAGCCGACGACGGCCCTCGACGTCACCGTGCAGGCCGAGATCCTCGACCTGCTGCGCCGCTGCCGCGACGAGTTCGGCGCCGCGATCGTGCTGATCACCCACAACATGGGCGTGGTGGCCGACCTCGCCGACCGGGTGGCGGTCATGTACCAGGGCCGGGTCGTCGAGCAGGCCGACGTCCGGACGCTGTTCTCCGCCCCGCGCGAGGAGTACACCCGCCAGCTGCTCGGCTCGGTGCCGCGCCTCGGCCAGGGCCGGGTGCGGACGGCGGAGCGCGCCGCCGCGCGCCCGGCCGGCTGGGAGACCGCCGCGCCGGTCGTGCAGGCGCGCGACCTGCGGATCGTCTACCCCGGCCGGCTGCGCCGGCCGGACTTCACCGCCGTCGACGGCGTCTCGTTCGCCATCCGCCCGGGCGAGGTGCTCGGCCTGGTGGGGGAGAGCGGCAGCGGCAAGACGACGATCGGGCGGGCCATCGCCGGCCTGACGAGGGTGACCGGCGGGTCCCTGTCGGTGCTCGGCACCGAGATGAACGGCGTCAAGGAGAAGCGCTTCCGGCCGGTCCGCGAGCGCATCGGGTTCGTCTTCCAGGACCCCGCCTCCAGCTTCAACCCGCTGCTGACCGTGGCCGACGCCGTCGCCGAACCGCTGGTCGTGCACGGCCGCGCCGGTGACGCCCACGAGGCGCGCGGCCGGGTCGACGAGCTGCTCGAGGCGGTGCAGCTGCCGCGGGCGTTCGGCGACCGCTACCCGCACGAGCTGTCGGGCGGGCAGCGCCAGCGGGCCAGCCTGGCACGTGCACTGGCGTTGGACCCCGAGCTGCTCATCGCCGACGAGCCGACCTCGGCGCTGGACGTCTCGGTGCAGGCCCGGGTGCTGGAGCTGTTCGCGGAGCTGCAGCGCGAGCTGGGCTTCGCGGCGCTGTTCATCAGCCACGACCTCGCCGTCGTCGACCTGCTGGCCGACCGGATCGCCGTGCTCTACCGCGGCCGGCTGGTCGAGGAGGGCACCGGGGAGCAGGTGCTCGGCGCGCCGCAGCACCCGTACACGCAGCGACTGCTGGCGTCGCTGCCCGTCCCCGACCCCGCCGAGCAGGCCGTCCGCCGGGCCACCTGGCAGGAGCTGAGCCGGGCGTAGCCGGAGGACCCTGCTGCCCCCGGCCGCTCCCAGGCTCGCGGCGGCGCCCTGCAGGAGGGCCGTCCCCACGTCCCGGCCGCCGGGACGTGGGGATCGCTCCCCGTGCCTCAGTCCTCCACGACGACGTCGTCGCCGCGGCGCAGCGCCCGCTTCACCCGCAGCCGCAGCACCTTCGCGTAGCCCCGGACGAACTGGGTGTAGCCCGGCGTGGGCCCGTGGTAGCCGAGGAAGCCGCGCGGGCCCTCGACCATCTCGCCGGTGCGCACGTCGAACCGGCTCTGGTGCCACGGGCAGACCAGGCAGCCGTCCTCGTCGAGGGACCCCTCGGAGAGGTCGGCGAGCTGGTGGCGGCAGCGGCGGGACACGGCGAAGTACTCGCCGTCGCGGTTGCCCACCGCCCACCTCCCGGCCCGGCCCACCGTCCCCGGGGGCAGCCGGTCGGCGGGGATGCGGTCGGTCTCGCTCACGGGTGGTCCTCCTCGGGTCGGGACTCGGTCGACCGCCCCCTACCCGGTCGTGCCCGTCCCATCCCGCCGAAAGGGAGGCGCCCACCTAGGGTCGGGACCGTGCGCCGGCTGATGGGGGTCCTCGCAGTCACGGCCGCGGTCCTGGTCGCCGGCGGCAGCCCGGCGCTGGCCGAGCCGCCCTTCGACGTCCCCGACGAGGTGACCGACCGCGCCGGCGTGCTCGGCTCCGGGGGACTCGCGCAGGTGCAGCAGGCGGTCGACGAGCGGCAGGCCGAGGACGGCACGCAGGCGTTCGTCGTCTACGTGGCCAGCTTCGACGGCATCGACCAGGGGGCGTGGGCGCAGGCCACCGCGGAGGCGTCCGGACTCGGGTCGACCGACGTGCTGTTCGCCGTCGCGGTGGACGACCGGCGCTACGGCTACTGGGTCGACGACGCGTTCCCGCAGACGGACGCGGAGGTCGAGGAGTTCCTCGCGCGCGACGTCGAGCCCGAGCTCGGCGCCGACGACTGGGCCGGCGCCGGGGTGGCCTTCGCCGAGGGCGTCGGCGACCCGGCGGGCTCCGGCTCCGACGGTGGCTCGGGGGCCGTCACCGCCGCCGTCGTCGGAGGGGTCGCCGTCGTCGGCGGAGGTGCCTACCTGGTGGCGCGCTCGCGGCGCCGCCGGCAGGGGACGCCGCCGCCGACGACGCGGATCGAGCGGCCCGACCCGAACGCCGGTGTGCCCACCGAGGAGCTGCAGGGCCGGGCCGGCGCCGCGCTGCTCGACCTCGACGAGGCGGTGAAGACCTCCCAGCTGGACCTGGACTTCGCCCGGCTGCAGTACGGGGAGGCCGCCGTCGCCGGGTTCACCGAGGCGCTGGGGCAGTCGCGGCAGGAGCTCACCCGCGCCTTCACGCTGCGCCAGCAGCTCGACGACGAGGTCCCGGAGGACGAGCCGGCGCGGCGGCGGATCCTGGGCGAGATCCTGCAGCTCACCGCGGCCGCCGACGCCCGGCTCGACGAGCAGGCGCAGGCCTTCGAGCAGCTGCGCGACCTCGAGCGCACCGCCCCGCAGGCGCTGGAGGCGCTGGGCCCGCGGATCACCGCGCTGCACGGCCGGCTGCCGCAGGACGAGCAGCGGATGACCCGGCTGCAGCGGCGGTACGCGGCGTCCGCGCTGGCGCCGGTGGCCGACAACCTCGACCAGGCCCGCGCGCGGCTGGCCGCCGCCGAGCAGGAGGTCGCCGAGGCCCGGGCCGCGCTCGACGCCGGCCGCTCCGGCGAGGCGGTGGGCGACCTGCGGGCGGCCGAGGACGCGGTGGCCCAGGTCGGCACGCTGCTCGACGCCGTCGCCCGGCTCGAGCGCGACCTCGAGGAGGCCGCCGCCCGGCTGCCCGCCGTCCGCGCCGAGACCGAGGAGGACCTCGCCGAGGCCCGCGCCCTGGTGGCCTCCGGGAACGCCGGCGGGCTGCGGCCGCAGGTGGCCCGGGCCGAGACGGGGCTCGCCGCGGCGGAGGAGGCCATGGGCTCCGGCGACGGCGCGCTGCCCGACCCGCTCACCGCGCTGCGAAGGCTGGAGGAGGCCGACGTCGCGCTGGAGCAGGCGCTCGCCGTCGCCCGGGACGCGCAGACCCGGGCCCGCCGGGCGGCCGCGGCGCTGGACCAGACGCTGCTGCGGGCCCGCTCGGCGGTGGCCGCCGCGGCGGACTTCGTCGCCACCCGGCGCGGCGCGGTCGGCCCCGAGGCCCGCACGCGGCTGGCCGAGGCGCAGCGCCACCTCGACGCCGCCGTCGGCACCGGGCGCACCGACCCCGAGGGCGCGCTGCGGGAGGCGCAGCTGGCCGACCAGCTCGCGCAGTCGGCGCTGCAGCTCGCGCAGTCCGACGTCGCCACGTGGTCCTCGGGCTACGGCGGCGGGTACGGCGGCGGCTACGGCGGCGGCTACGGGCCGGGGTACGCGCCGGGGTACGGCGGCGGGCGGGGCGGCGTCGACCTCGGCAGCCTCGTGCTCGGCGGCATCCTGGCCGGCGGCTTCGGCGGCGGGCACGGCCGGGGCCACGGGGGCGGGGGGCTCGGCGGTGGCTTCGGTGGTGGCCTGGGGAGCGGTGGCCTGGGGAGCGGTGGCGGGCGGCCGCGGGGCGGCAGCTTCGGCGGCTCGCGCAGCCGCGGCCGCAGCGGCGGCGGCCGCTTCTGACGCGGCTCCCGCATACGTCCGCGGAGGTGCACGGGAGGCTCGGCGGCCCGGCGGGTCGTCCCCGGCGCGCCGGAGGGCGGCAACCGGCTCCTCCCTGCCGGAGGAGCCGCCGGGCGCGTCAGCCCGGGTCAGCCGGGCAGCTGGCCGTAGGTGTGCTCGGGGGTGAACCGGACGACCAGGCGCCGCTCGGCCACCATCGCCCGGCGGTAGTCGTCCCAGTCCTCGTGTTCCTCGGAGATGCCGCGGTAGTAGGCGACGAGCTCCTCCACCGTGGCGTCGTGCGGGTCGGCGGCGACCGGGGTGAGCTCCGCGGTGCCCTCGACGGCCACCCACGACCAGAGGTCGCGCGAGGTCACGTGCAGGGTGAGCCGCGGGTCGGCCCGGAGGTTGCGCGTCTTGGCCCGGTCCGCGGTCACCGAGATCCGGAACAGCCGCCGCTCCGGGTCGTAGGCGTAGCCGACGGTGGACACCTGGGGCCGCCCGTCGCGCTTGACCGTGGCCAGCACGCCCATGTGGTGCTCCGCCACGAAGGCCAGGTGCCGCTCGTCGGCGGTCACCGGACCCGCCCCCGGGCCTTGAGCGGCACCGGCGGCAGCGCCGGCGCGAGCTGCCGCTGGTCCTCGTCGAACCCGGCGACGACGCCGAACCGCGGGTCGCCGTCGTTCCACCGCTCGGCGTACTCGGCGATCTCCTCGCCGGAGCGGCCGACGAAGTTCCACCACATGACCAGCCGCTCCTCGAACGGCTCGCCGCCGAGCAGCAGCAGCCTCGTGGCCGCCTCGGTCCGGATCCGCACCGACCGCCGGCCGGTGCCCAGGTAGACCATCGCCCCGTGCGCCAGCGGCGCGCCCTCGACGTCGGCCCCGCCCGAGGCGCCGAGGAGCGCGTGCTCGAAGTCCGGCTCCAGCGGCACCTCGACGTCGGCGCCCGCGGCCAGGTCCAGGTCGACGCCGACGATCGGCGTGTGCGCGGTGCCCGGCGACACCGCGCCGCCGAACCCGCCCATGAGCACCGTCGCGGTCAGCCCGTCGGAGGTGAACCCGGGCAGCGTCGCGTGGTGCTCGAAGGCAGGCGCGGTGTCGCGGGTGGCGTCGGGCAGCGCCACCCACAGCTGGGCGCCGTGCAGGAACCGCGGGTGCGGCACCGGCGACTGCTCGGAGTGCGCGATGCCGTGCCCGGCGGTCATGAGCGCGAGCTGGCCGGGGCCGAAGGTGACGTCGCTGCCGAGCGAGTCGCGGTGGTGCACGGTGCCCTGGAGCAGCCAGGACACCGTCTGCAGCCCGGTGTGCGGGTGCGGGGTCACCTGCATGCCGGAGGTCGCCGCGACGTCGTCGGGGCCGTAGTGGTCGACGAACGCCCAGGCGCCGACCATCCGGCGGCCGAGAGTCGGCAGCAGCCGCCGGACGACGGTGTTCTCCCCCAGCGGCACCTCCTTGGCGGGCAGCAGGTCGAGGGCCGGACCGGCGGCCGTGCCGTCCAGGCCACCCACCTCGCGCGGGGTGGGGCGGGGCTCGGTGTTGCTCATGGGCGGACCTCCGGACGGCGGACGGTGGGCAGGGTCAGCGGGGTTCGGGCGCGGTCGGGCAGCGCAGTGCGGCCAGGTCCCAGCCGGCGCGGCGGGCGCCGGCGGCGTAGGCGCTCTCCAGGAACTCCAGGACGGTGGCGCGCGGGTCGGCCGCCGCCCGCACGTCCTCGTAGGGCAGCAGCGCGAGGTGGGCACCGCGGCTGTCGATCCACCGCGCCGCCGCCGGCCGCAGCGGCTCCTCGGCCAGGCCCGCGGGCTCGGGCGCGGTGTAGGAGTAGAACGCCGGCTCCGGGACCTGGTCGTCGCCGAACCAGAAGCCGGCGCTGACCACCTCGTGCGAGTAGGCCTCGCGGGTGACCGGGTCGACGGTGTCCGGCTGCTCCACCCGGCGGTCGGAGAAGCGGGTGACGGCCAGGTCGAAGGTGTGCCAGAAGTGGTGCACCGGGCTGGTCTTGGCGTAGCTGCGGCCGGCGAACTCCTCGAGCACCTGGGCCACCTGGCCGAGCACCACCCAGTAGCGGGTCACCGCGGCGCGGTCGTAGGCGGCGTGGTGCTCGTCCTCGGCGAACGGCGTGCGGTCGGCCAGGTCGAAGGGGACGGGCAGCTCGACGGTCGCGGGCAGGCCCAGCGCCGACAGGCTGCCGAGCAGCTGCCGGTAGAAGGCCGCCACGCTCAGCCCGGGCAGCGGGAACGACGTCCGCCGCCCGTCGGCCACGGCGATCTCGAGCCGGTGGTCGACCAGGTCGAGGTCGACGGCGAAGACGGGGTCGAAGCCCATCGGCCGGGTGGTCAGGCCGCGGCCGGTGAGGTGGAAGGGGACGTGCCACCAGTGGTTGCGCCGCGGGGCGTTGGCCAGCCGCAGCTTGCCCACGACCTGCAGGAACCGGTGCAGGGTGTCCTTGGTGTCGGCCCAGTCGGCCAGCGGCACGGGCGGGAAGACGGGCACGGGGGCTCCTCGGTCGGCGGTCGCGGCCAGCATGCAGGCCCCGGCGGCGGCGCGGAAGCCGCCACCGGGGCCGTGCTCACCGTCCGCTGCTCACTGCCCGGTCCCGCCGCGCACGGCGGCGTGCGCGTAGGTGGCCGGGATGCTGCCGAGCCGGCCGGCCCGGGAGTCGGCGAACGCGTCGAGCAGCTCCTGCCGGGTGTTCATGACGAACGGCCCGTACATCGCGATCGGCTCACGGATCGGCCGCCCGCCGAGGACGACGACGTCGAGCGCCGGCGTGCGCGACTCCTGCCGCACCGCGCCGCGGACGGTCACCGTGTCGCCGGGGCCGAGGACGGCGAGCCGGCCGGTGCGCACCGGCGCCCCGTCGATGCCGACCGAGCCGGCGCCGGACAGGACGTAGACCAGTGCGTTGAACGAGGGGTCCCACGGCAGGTCGAGCGTCGCGCCGGGGGAGACGGTGGCGTGCACCATCGCCATCGGCGTGTACGTCGAGCCCGGCCCGCGGTGTCCGGCGACGTCGCCGGCGATGACCCGCAGCAACGCGCCGGCGTCGGGGCTGGCCAGCAGCACCGACCGGTCGGCGCGCAGGTCCTGGTACCGCGGCTGCACCCACTTCTGCGCCCGCGGCAGGTTCACCCACAGCTGCAGGCCGTGGAACAGCCCGCCGCTGGCGACGAGGTGCTCCGGCGGCCGCTCGACGTGCAGCACGCCGCCGCCGGCGGTCATCCACTGCGTGTCGCCGTCGCTGATCGTGCCGCCGCCCCCGTGCGAGTCGGCGTGCTCGAAGGTGCCGTCGAGGATGTAGGTGACGGTCTCGAAGCCGCGGTGCGGGTGCCAGGACGTGCCCCTGGGCTCACCGGGGGCGTACTCGACCTCGCCCATCTGGTCCATGTGCAGGAACGGGTCCAGGTCGCGCAGGTCGACCCCGGCGAAGGCGCGGCGGACCGGGAAGCCCTCGCCCTCGAGGCCCGACGGCGCGGTGGTCACCGAGCGGGTGCGGCGGCGGACCGTGCCCGGCCCGGGCAGCGGGACGCGCGGCAGGGTGGTGGTGTCCTCGACGGTGACGGCGGGCATCGCCGGCCTCCTCAGTTGAGCTCTCAACCAGTGGCGACCACAGCACCGCGTGCGGCGGATCTGTTCCCGGTCGTTTCGCCCGCCCGCGCACCGGTCACGTCCCGGGGGTGGACGAGGTCGGCCGGCGGCCCGGTTGCCCGAAGCGCATGGTCTTCGGTCCGTGCGGCGGGGTCCGGGACGACGGCCGCTGCGAGGTCGCCGAGGAGCGGTGCGTCTTCGTCGACGACCCCGCGCCGGCGTGGGAGGCGCCGGTGCCGCCCCCCGCGCCGCCCCGGCCGGGCGGCCTGCTCGACCGCGCCCGCACCCGGCCCGTCGTGCTGACCGACCTCAGCGTGGCGCCCTACGACCCGGCCTCCCTGCGCCGGGTGGTCGAGGCGCTGGCCCCCGTCTCCGACGGGCTGCTGGTGGGCGAGCACGCCAACCGCCCGGACTTCCCGCCCACCCTCGTCGCCGCGGAGGTCCTGCAGGCCGGCGGCCGGCCGTGGACCACGCTGGCCTGCCGGGACCGCAACCGCGTCGTCCTCGAGCAGGAGCTGGCCGGCCTGGCCGCCGTCGGCGTCGACGGCGTCCTCTGCGTGACCGGCGACGCCCGCGGCCCCGGTGTCCGGCCCGGCGCCACCCAGGTCTTCGACCTCGACGGCGTCCGGCTGGCCGCGCTCGCGGCGACCGCCGGGCTGCCGGTCGCCGTCCCGGAGTCGCCGTCCGCACCGCCGGTGCACCGGCGCCCCGCCCGGGTGGCGGACAAGCAGCGGGCCGGCGCGCAGCTGTGCGTGCTCAACCACGTGCGCACGCCGGCCGAGGTGGCGGCCTTCGTCGCCGCGGCCCGCCGGGCCGGGGCCACGCTGCCGTTCGTCGCCGCGGTGGCGGTCTACACCGACGAGCGGTCGGCCCGGGTGCTCCAGGGGTTCCCCGGCCTGCACGTGGACGACGCGACGGTCGAGCGCGTGCTCGCGGCCCCGGACCCCCGGGCGGCCGGCATCGCGGCCGCGGTGGCCGAGGCCCGGGCGCTGCTGGCGGTCCCCGGGGTCGTCGGGGTCAACCTCTCCGGCCTGGCCGCGGGCGGCGGGGAGGACGCAGGGGCGCAGGTCAAGGCGGAGGTCGCCGCCGCCGTCCGGGAGGTCGCGTGAGCGAGCTGGAGAGCGAGGCGATGGAGGCCGAGTTCGGCGACGTCGCCGGCTGGACCGAGGAGGCGGTGCGGGCGCTGGGGGCCGGGCACGCCATCCCGGCCGGGTGCCGCGGCAGCGGCAGCGAGGGCGCGCTGCGCTGGCTGGCCGACCGGCTGGCGCTGCGCCCGGGCAGCCGGGTGCTCGACGCCGGCGCCGGGGTCGGCGGCCCGGCCGGCTGGCTGGCCGCCGACCGCGGGGTCCGGCCCGTGTGCGCCGAGCCGATGCACACCGCGGCGCGGGCGGCCGCCCGGTTGTTCGGCCTGCCGTCGGTCACGGCGGTGGCCCAGCGGCTGCCCTTCCGCGACGCCGCGTTCGACGCGGAGTGGTGCCTCGGGGTGCTGTGCACGACCGCCGACAAGCCCGGTGCGCTGGCCGAGCTGCGCCGGGTGCTGGCCGACGGCGGCCGGCTGGGCCTGCTGGTCTTCGTCGCCGTCGGCCCGCTGCCGCCGCCGCTGCCGGAGGGCAACGAGTTCCCCGGCGAGCGCGAACTGGCGGAGCTGGTGACCGCGGCCGGGTTCCGGCTGGGGGAGACCGCGACCGCGGACCTCGGGGACAGCCCGCCGGAGTGGAGCGGGCGGGCCGACGCCGTCGACGCCGAGGTGGCCCGCCGGCACGGGGAGGACCCGCGCTGGCGCGAGGCGCAGGAGCAGTCCCGCCGGGTGGGCCGGCTGCTCGCCGACGGCGCGCTGCGGCCGTGGCTCGGGGTCGCCGAGGCGCGCTGACGCCGGCCGCGGGGAGGGGCGGGTCAGGAGGCGAGCTCGCCCTCGGTGGCGACCACCGGCGGGCCGTGCTCGGCGATCAGCGCGGTGGTGGCGACCTCGGCGTCGTCGAGGTGGACGGCGTCGCGCGGGTCGGTCGTGTCGAGCACCCGGGTCTCGTGCCCGCGGCCCACGAGCAGGACGACGTCGGCCGGGTCGGCGGCGCGCACCGCCGCCAGGATCGCCGCGCGCCGGTCCGGGACGGTGCGCACGGCCGCGTCCGCTCCCAGCAGGCCGACCCGCAGCTCGGCCACGATCGCCGCCGGGTCCTCCCCGTGGCTGCCCTCGTTGGTCAGCCAGACGACGTCGGCCGCGCGGGCGGACTCGCCCAGGCCCTGCCGCTTGTACCGGTCGCGGCGGCCGCGGGCGCCGAGCACCAGGTGCACCCGGCCGCCGGGCCCGCACAGGTCGCGGGCGGTGGTGACCGCCGCGGCCAGCGCGCGCGGGGTGTGCGCGTAGTCCACGACGACCAGCGGCCGCCCGCGCCCGCCGAGCACGGTGTTGCGCCCCCGCGGCGGCGCGACCGTGGCCAGGCCGTCGGCGATCCGCACCGGGTCCACCCCGAGCACCCGCCCGGTGGCCCACGCCGCGGCCAGGTTGGTCACGTGCACCCGGCCGACCAGCGGGCTGTGCACCCGGTGGCCGCCGGTGTCGTCGGCCAGCAGCACGTCGGTGCCGCCGGCGCCGGTGCGCCAGCCCAGGACCCGGACGTCGGCGTCCGCGGCCGAGCCCACGCGGGTCACCGGCACCGGCGCCTGGTCGGCCAGCCGCCGGCCCCACGGCTCGTCGACCACCACGACGCCGGCCGCCGCGCGGTCGCGCTCGAACAGCCGCGCCTTGCTCGCCCAGTACTGCTCGAGGGTGCCGTGGTGGTCGAGGTGGTCCTCCTCGAAGCCGGTGAACACCGCGACGTCGAAGCGCAGCCCGTCGATGCGGCCCACGTCCAGCGCGATCGAGGACGCCTCGACGACGGCCCGCCGCGCCCCGGCGTCGACCATCCAGCGCAGCAGCTCGTGCAGCTCCGGGGCCTCGGGCGTGGTCAGCGCCGTCCCGCGCGAGCGGGTGCCGACGGACGCGCCGAGCGTGCCGACGACGCCGGTGCGGACGCCCGCCGCGTCGAGCACCCCGCGCACGAGCGCGCCGGTCGTCGTCTTGCCGTTGCTGCCGGTCACCCCGACCAGGCGCAGGGCGCGCGCCGGGTCGCCGGCGAGCAGCGCGCCGAGCGGGCCGAGCTGGGCGCGCACCGAGGAGACGCGCAGCTGCGGCAGCGCGACGTCGACCGGCCGGTCCACCAGCAGCGCCGCGGCACCCGCCCGCGCGGCGGCCCCGGCGTGCCGGTGCCCGTCGCTGACCGCGCCGCGGACGCAGGCGAACAGCGAGCCGGGCGCCACCCGCCGGGAGTCGGTGACCAGGCCGCGCACGGTCAGGGCGTCGGTACCCCCGACGCGGCGGACCTCCCCGCCGGGGACGGTGGCCGCCCGCCGCTCGACGTCCGGCCAGGTCACGGCGGGGAGGGGCACCCGGCCGACGGTAGGTGGCGCGCAATGTTCTCGCAGGTCGAGCAATGCGCCCCGGCGCGTCGTCGCCGTCCGGAAACGCGCCGGACACACGCCCGAACTAGGTTCCGGACCATGGCGGACCTCTTCGACGGCTACCCACTCGGGGAGCAGTGGGACGAGATGTTCGGCGGCCCGGCGCAGCCCCGGCCGGCCTACGCTGGGCTGTTCGCGTCGCTGCAGCCGATGGCCGGCGAGGAGCTCGCCGCGCGGGCGGACCTGCTGTCGCAGACCTACCGGGACGCCGGGGTCACCTTCGCCCACGCCGGCGAGGAGCAGCCCTTCCCGCTGGACATCGTGCCGCGGGTGATCGGGGCCGACGAGTGGGCGGTCGTCGAGCGCGGCGTCGCCCAGCGGGTGCACGCGCTGGAGGCCTTCCTCGCCGACGTCTACGGCGCGGGTGAGGTCTTCGCCGACGGCGTCGTGCCGCGCAGCGTGGTCACGACGAGCGCGCACTTCCACCGGCAGGCCCACGGGCTGGTGCCGCCCAACGGCGTGCGGGTGCACGTGGCCGGGATCGACCTGGTGCGCGACGAGGCCGGCGACTTCCGGGTGCTCGAGGACAACCTGCGCTCGCCGTCCGGGGTCAGCTACGTCATCACCAACCGCGCGGCGATGAGCCAGGTGCTGCCCGAGCTGTTCGCCGACCACCGCATCGAGCCGGTCGCGGACTACCCGACCCGGCTGCTCGAGGCGCTCAAGGCCTCGGCGCCGCCCAACGTCAGCGACCCGACCGTCGTCCTGCTCACCCCGGGCGTCTACAACTCCGCCTACTTCGAGCACGCGCTGCTGGCCCGGCAGATGGGGGTGGAGCTGGTCGAGGGCCGCGACCTGGTGTGCGCCGGCAACCAGGTGAGCATGCGCACCACCGACGGCCAGCGCCGCGTCGACGTCATCTACCGGCGCATCGACGACGACTTCCTCGACCCGGTGCACTTCCGTCCCGACTCGGTGATCGGCTGCGCCGGCGTCCTCAACGCCGCCCGCGCCGGCCGGGTGACCATCGCCAACGCCGTCGGCAACGGCGTCGCCGACGACAAGCTGCTCTACACCTGGGTGCCCGACCTCGTCCGCTACTACCTCGCCGAGGAGCCGGTCCTCGACAACGCCGAGACCCACCGGCTCGACGACGAGGACACCGTGCGCTGGGTGCTCGACTCCCTCGACCAGCTGGTGCTCAAGCCGGTCGACGGCTCGGGCGGCAAGGGCATCGTCATCGGCCCGCGCGCCGACGACGCGACGCTCGCCGAGCTGGCGGAGAAGGTCCGCGCCCGGCCCCGCGACTGGATCGCGCAGCGGCCGATCGGGCTGTCGACGTCGCCGACGCTGGTGGGCGGCCGGATCGCCCCGCGGCACGTCGACCTGCGGCCGTTCGCCGTCAACGACGGCGAGCGGGTCTGGGTGCTGCCCGGCGGGCTGACCCGCGTGGCGCTGCCCGAGGGCGAGCTGGTGGTCAACTCCAGCCAGGGCGGGGGCTCGAAGGACACGTGGGTGTTCAGCCCGCCGCGGCCGGCGCCCGAGGACGACGAGCCGCCGGCGCGCACCCGGATCGAGTTCACCGCCGCCGACCTGCCCGGCGACCCGCCCGGCCAGGACCCCGGCCCGTTCGAGGACGCCGTCGCCGGCCAGTCGCAACAGCAGCAGCAGACCCTGGGGGAGACGCCGTGCTGAGCCGGATCGCGGAGTCGCTGTTCTGGATCGGCCGGTACGTCGAGCGCGCCGACGACACCGCCCGGATCCTCGACGTGCACACCCAGCGGCTGGTCGAGGACCCGTGGATCGACGAGCGGCGGGCCTGCGCGAACCTGCTCGGCCTCATGGGCGCGGGCGTGCCCGAGGAGGAGGCCGACACCGAGCGGGTGCTCGCGACCCTGGCCTTCGAGCGGGACAGCCCGAGCTCGATCGTCGGGGCGCTGTCGGCGGCGCGGGAGAACGCCCGCGGTGCCCGCGAGGTGCTCTCGGCCGAGATCTGGGAGTCGCTCAACGTCACGCACAACGCGCTGCCCCAGCAGCGCACGATGGCCCGCCGGTACGGGCCGCACTCGCTGTTCCGGTTCGTCCGCGAGCGCTCGGCCATGGTCTTCGGCCTGGCCGACTCCACGATGAGCCGCGACGAGTCCTGGCTGTTCCTCGTCCTCGGCCGCTCGCTGGAGCGGGTGGACATGACCGCGCGGATCCTCTCCACCCGCGTGCTGGCCGGGGACGCGGCGCCGTCGTGGACGCTGGTGCTGCGCTCCACCGGCGCCTACGAGCCCTACCTGCGCACCTACCGCGGCGTCGTCGACTCCAGCCGCGCAGCGGAGTTCCTGCTGCTGGACCGGCTGTTCCCGCGGTCGGTGTTCGCCGCGCTGGAGCAGGCCGAGGCGTGTCTGGCCGAGCTGGAGCGCTCCACCGTCCGCGACGCCACCCGCATCGGCGTGGCCGGCGAGGCACACCGGATCGTCGGCCGGGCGCGCACGATGCTCGAGTTCATGCCGCCGCCCGAGCTGCTGGACCGGCTGCCGCAGCGGCTCGACGAGCTGCAGCGCACCTGCTCGCTGGCCAGCGCGGCGGTCACCGGCCGGTTCTTCACCGAGCAGGCGCCGCAGGTGTGGGTGCCCGAGGGGGTCGCGTGAGCCAGTCGCAGGTCCAGACCCAGGTCCCCGGCCGGGCGCCGCGCCCGCCCGGCGACCGCTGGCGGCTGCAGGTCGTGCACACCACCCGGTTCCGCTACGGCGGGCCGGTGCGCTCCTCCTACAACGAGGCCCGGCTGACGCCGGAGAACAGCGGCCGGCAGACGACGCTGCGCTCGCGGGTGGAGATCGAGCCGGCCGCGACCGCGTTCGCCTACCGCGACTACTGGGGCTCGACGGTCACCGCCTTCGACCTGCACACCCCGCACCGGGAGCTGGTGGTCACCGGTACCTCGATCGTGGAGGCCGGCCCCGACGTCGTCGACCACGACCACGTGGGCTGGTCCGCCCTCCGCGGCCGGCTGGTCCGCGACCGCTTCGGCGAGCTGCTGGCCCCCACGCCCCGCACCGCCATGGACCCGACCGTGGTGCGCGCCGCCCGGGCCGCGGTCGGCGACGCCCCGCCGCACCAGGCCGGGCCCGCGGTGTGCCGGTTCGTCCGCGAGCACATGGAGTACCTGTCCGGCTCGACGTCGGTGCGGACGACGGCGATGCAGGCCTGGACGGCGGGCAGGGGCGTCTGCCAGGACATCTCGCACGTCACCGTGGGCCTGCTGCGCGAGCTGGGCCTGCCCGCCCGCTACGTCTCCGGCTACCTGCACCCTCGGCCGTCGGCCGGCATCGGCGAGACGGTGACCGGCGAGAGCCACGCCTGGGTGGAGTGGTGGGACGGCGGCTGGTGCGCCGCCGACCCCACCAACGGCGTCCCGATCGGGCCGCGGCACGTGACCCTGGGCCGCGGCCGCGACTACGGCGACGTCCCGCCGTTCACCGGCATCTTCTCGGGCCCGCGCAGCGAGGGGCACACGGTGACCGTGGAGGTCACCCGGCTGGCCTAGGAGCCCCTCGCCCGGGAGCTCCCCGCCCGGGAGCTCCCCGCCCGGGAGCTCCCCGCCCGGGAGCCCCTCGCCCGGGGAGCCCCTCGCCTAGAAGCCCCGGAGCAGCCGGGCGACGCCGGTGAGCTCCTCCTCGGCGTCGGCGTCGGGGAGCACCTCGGTGCGGTCGGCCAGCCGCGGCCGCCACGCGGGCGGGGCGGACTCCAGCCAGGCGGCGCCGGCGTCGGTGAGGCGGCCGTCGGAGCGCAGCGGCGCCCAGCCGCGCAGGAAGCGCAGCCCCTCGGCGGCGGTGACCAGGGTGCGGGCCACGCCGCGGCCGCGGTACACCGGCTCGACGGTGACGTCGTCGACCAGGCCGGAGCGGATCCACCAGCGGACCTCGGCGATCCGGTCGGTCATCCGCACCCCGGCGGCGGCGACCTCGTGCGGGCGGACGACCGCGCCGGGCCGGAAGGCGTTGCCGCGGAAGGCCAGCAGCGAGGCGGCCGGGACGGCGCTGGTCGCGTGGGTGACCTCGGCGAACCACATCGGCGGGCAGGTCCCCGACAGCTCCTCGGCGACCTCGATGCGCACCACCCGGCCGTCGGAGGCGCGGTGCCGGACGTCGACCTGCCAGCCGGCGGGGCGGCGCCCGCGGGCGTCGACGGCGGTCATGTCGACCGGGGTGCCGTCGGGGAAGCGGTCGGAGTTGACCGCCACCAGCGAGTACTCGACGGGGCCGGGGCCGCGGCGCAGCAGCCGGGCCCACCACAGCGCCGTCGTCCCCGGGGCGGGCTCGGCCAGCGGCGGGACCGCCCGCAGGCGCGGTGCCGCCGGCGCCGGGGCCGGGAACGCCGTGTCGTGGGCCGCTGCCGTCATGCTCATGTCGTCCTCCGCTCGTCCGCCCCGGACACCCGGGGTGTGCTGCCGATGACTCTCCGGACGCCGCTTGCGGGTGCCTTGGGGTCCACTAGCGGACCGCCCCGGGCGGCCGGGGCGTGCGGGCGGCCGGGGATACTGGGGTCCGATGACCTGGACCCGGCCGTGAGCGCCCCGCTGAACCTGCTCAACCTCGAGCGGGTCTCCAAGGCACACGGCACGACCGTGCTGCTCGACGGCGTCTCCCTCGGCGTCGCCGCCGGCGAGCGGATCGGCGTCGTGGGGCGCAACGGCAGCGGCAAGTCCACGCTGCTCGGCGTCCTCACCGGCCGCGAGGAGCCCGACTCCGGCCGGGTCACCCGGCGCGGCGACCTCGCCGTCGGCGTCCTCGACCAGTCCGGCACGCTGCCGCCGGGAGCCACCGTCCGCGACGTCGTCCTGCCCGGGACGCTGTTCGCCGCCGAGCACGAGTGGGCCGCCGACCCGGCCGTCCGCAGCGTGCTGACCGGCCTGGAGCTCGACCGGCTCGGCCTGGACAGCCCGGTCGCCCCGATGTCCGGCGGCGAGCGCCGGCGGGTCGCCCTGGCCGCGCAGCTGATCCGGCCGCTGGACCTGCTGGTGCTCGACGAGCCGACCAACCACCTCGACGTCGAGGGTGTCGCCTGGCTGGCCGACTTCGTCAAGCGGCGGGTCGGCGCGCTGGTCGTCGTCACCCACGACCGGTGGTTCCTCGACGAGGTCTGCACGCAGACCTGGGAGGTCACCGACGGCGCGGTGCACGCCTACGAGGGCGGCTACGCGGCCTACACGCTGGCCCGCGCCGAGCGCGCCCGCGTCGCGGCGGTGACCGAGGAGCGGCGGCTGAACCTGGTGCGCAAGGAGCTCGCGTGGCTGCGCCGCGGCGCGCCGGCGCGCACCAGCAAGCCGCGGTTCCGCATCGAGGCGGCCGAGGCGCTGATCGCCGACGAGCCGCCGCCGCGGGAGTCGATGGCGCTGAAGGGCTTCGCCGCCCGGCGGCTCGGCAGGACCGTCTACGACGTCGAGGACGTCGACTACGCCGTGCCCTCCGACGACGGCCCGCGGGCGCTGTTCCGCGACCTGACCTGGCACGTGGGCCCCGGCGACCGCATCGGCGTGGTCGGCGTCAACGGCGCGGGCAAGACCTCGCTGCTGCGGCTGCTGGTCGGCGAGGTCGAGCCGGACCGCGGCCGGGTGGTGCGCGGGCAGACGGTGGCGCCCGCGTACCTGTCGCAGCACGTCACCGAGCTGCCCGGGCGGCTGCGGGTGCTCGAGGCGGTGCAGGAGATCGCCCGCATCGCGCGGATCGGCAACCAGGAGGTCTCCGCGTCGTCGCTGGCCGAGCGGTTCGGCTTCCCGGCGTCGCGGCAGTGGACGCCGGTCGGCGACCTCTCCGGCGGCGAGCGGCGGCGGCTGCAGCTGCTGCGCCTGCTCATGGCCGAGCCGAACGTGCTGCTGCTCGACGAGCCGACCAACGACCTCGACATCGACACGCTCACCCAGCTCGAGGACCTGCTCGACTCCTTCCCCGGCACGGTGCTGGTGGTCAGCCACGACCGGTACTTCGTCGACCGGGTCTGCGACTCGGTGGTCGCGCTGATGGGCGACGGCTCGCTGGCCGCGCTGCCCGGTGGGGTGGAGGAGTACCTCGCCCGCCGGGCCGCCGGTGAGGCGGCACTGCCCTCGGCCGGCTCCGGTCTCGCGCCCGCCGGCGGCGCGGCCCCGGCGCCCGCCCCGGCCGGCCCCTCGGCGGCGGAGGTGCGCGCCGCCCGCAAGGAGGCCGCCCGGCTCGAGCGGCGGCTGGAGAAGCTCGGCGCGGAGGAGGAGCGGCTGCACGCCGAGCTCGCCGCCGCGGCCACCGACCACGCGAGGGTCGTGGAGCTCGACGGCCGGCTGCGGACCCTGCTGGCCGAGAAGGACCGGGTCGAGACCGACTGGCTGGCCGCCGCGGAGCTCGCCGAGGGCTGACCCGGCAGGAGGTGTTCACCCGGGTCGCCGACTCAGCGACGGTGCGGCTCGGACCGGCTCGAGGAGGCACGTCCGGGGCGTCCCGGCCAGCGCTGGTGAGCTGTCGCGGGAGGCCCACACCGTCGTCTCGAGGAAGTCGAGGAAGCGCTGCGCCTGCTCCCGGGTCGGGAAGTCGAGATCGACGAGGACGTAGCGGTCGTCGTCGACCGGGTGCCGTACCCGCTCGCCGCACACGCCGCCCTGTCGGCGGCGCTCGGCGAACCGGTCGAAGGCGGCCTTCCACGTGGGGAGGTCGCTGATCGGGTGCTCGATGTGCAGGGTGATCACGTCCACGACGCTAGGAACCGGGCGGCGGCGGCCCCATCCCAGATGTCTGGGGTCCGGTGACGCGCGGTGCTGTCCGGCGCGGCGGGGTGTCCGTAGCCTGCCGTCGTGGCCGGGTCCACGGCGGCGCGGGAGCGGGTCGAGCGGATCTGCGCGGCGGGTGCCGACGCCCGCACGTTGCGCCTGCGGCTGCTGGCCGAGCTCCGCCGCGCGGTCGGGTTCGACGCCTACGCCTGGGTGCTCACCGACCCGGAGACGCGGGTGGGCTGCGGGCCGCTGGCCGACGTCCCGTGCCTGCCCGAGCTGCCCCGGCTGATCCGGCTGCGCTACCTGACCGCGCTCAACCGCTGGACCACCCTGACCGACCGACCCGTCGCGCTGCTCGCCGAGGCCACAGACGGCGACCTCGGGCGCAGCCCGCTGTGGCGGGAGCTGCTGTGCCGGTACGACGTCGCCGACGTCGCCTCGGTGGTCTTCCGCGACGGCTTCGGCTGTTGGGCGTTCCTGGAGCTGTGGCGTACCGGAGGCCGGGCCTTCGACCGGGTCCACGCGCAGTTCCTGCGGGACGTCGCCCCGACCGTCACCACGGCCCTGCGGCGCGGCCAGGCGCGCACCTTCGAGACCGCCTCGCCCTCCGACCACCCGACCGGGCCCCTGCTCCTGCTGCTGGCGCCGGACCTGCAGGCGGTGCGGCAGACACCTGGCACGCGGGACGCGCTCCGGCTGCTGGTGCCCCGCGACGACGAGGGGCCGCCGGTTCCGGCCGGTGCCCTCAACGTCGCCGCCCAGTTGCTCGCTGTCGAGGCGGGGGTCGACGCCTCGCCGCCGTGGGCGCGGGTCCACCTGGCCGGGAACTGCTGGCTGACCCTGCGGGCCGCCCGGCTCGAGGGCGACGCTCCACGCGAGGAGCGCGACATCGCCGTCACCATCCACGAGTCGAGCGCCTCCGAGCGGCTGTCGCTGTTCGCCCGCTGCACGGGGCTCAGCGCCCGTGAGGCCGAGCTGCTCGCCCACCTGGCGACCGGCGCCGACACCCGCGACGTGGCCGCACGGATGTTCCTGTCCGCGCACACCGTGCAGGACCACCTCAAGTCGGTGTTCGACAAGACGGGCACCCGCAGTCGCCGGACGCTGCTGGCACGTGTCCTCGGCGCCTGACCCCCGGCGCGTTCGTCGAGGGGTGACCCGCCGTCGCTCCGCGCCCCTGTCCACCCGGGCGCGGAGGCGCCCAGGGGGCCGTCCAGCACCCTGTGATCGACACTGCCTGCCGAGGGCACCGAGCGCTGACCCGGCCCGGCGCGCGCTCGTGCTCCGGGTCCGCAGCGGACCCGGAGCACGAGCGGGTGGCCTCCCTGCAGGGGCCCGCCGCGAGCCTGCGAGTGGCGGAGGGCAGGGAGGTCCTCCCTCAGGCGACGGCGGCCTCGGCGCGGGTGCGGGCGAGCATCCGCAGGCCGACGACGACCGCCGGGACGGCGCCGACGAGGGCCAGGGCGCCGTGGACCGTCGGCGAGAACGGGATCACCGCGGAGGCCACGAGGCAGCCGACGGCCGGGAGCAGCAGCCACCAGCCGGTCACCCCGGCGCGGGCGAGACCCACGTAGCCGACGATCGGGCCGAGGAGCCCGAACAGGGTCAGGACGCCGACGACCGCGACCCCCGAGTTGGCCCCGACGGCGTCGTAGAGGCCCAGGGCGGTGGCCGGGTCGAGCTCGCGGCCGATGGCGCCGGTCCAGTGGTCGTAGAGCACGAAGCCGGCCACGGTGACCAGGCCGATCGCGGACAGCAGCGCCCCGACGACGGTCGGGATGCGCCCGCGGCGGCCCCGCACCAGCGTCGGGACGGCCAGCCAGGCCAGGGCCAGCGCCATGTTGCCGTAGTGCAGCAGCACCGCCGACAGCGTCGTCCGGCCCTCGTCGCGACCCAGGGCCGCGATGTAGTCGGCCGCCGCCTGGGAGTCCTGGGGCGGGGAGGTCACCATGCCGGCGACGTAGAGCAGCGAGCCGCCGACCAGGGCGGCGCCGGCGATCGGCAGCATCAGCGAGCCGGCGCTGCGGGCCGGGCGCGCCTCGGGGGTGGCGGCGGGACGGGTGGGGAGCGGGGAGGTGGTCATCGGTCCTCGTCGGTCGGGGCACCGCTCGCTGCGGTGCGTCGGCGAGGACTCTCCGGCCGCGGGCCCCTCCGCCACGTCCGTCCCGGCGGACCGACCGCCCTCCGCCGCGAGGAGGAGGGAGGGCGCGTGTCCATCGGCCGCGCGGGGGATCCCGGGCACCCCCGCGGGCCCCTACCGTGCTCGCCGTGCCCCGCTGGTCGTCGTCCCCCTCCGCCCGCCGGCTCGTCTGGCCGGTGCTCGGCGCCGTGCTCGCGGTGCTGTCGGTCGTCGAGACGCTGACCGAGGAGGTGTTCCGCTACCCGCTGGTCACCGCGCTGCCCGGCGTCGCCGTCGGGGCCGTCGTGGCGCTCGGCGCCCGGTGGCCGGAGGCGGCCGCGGTGGCCGGCGGGCTCAGCGTGCTCGGCAACTACGCGCTGGGGACGCCCGGTCCCGGCGGCGCCCAGTTGATCGCGATGGCGGTGCTCGTCGGGCACGCCGCCGCGGTGCTGCCGGTGCGGCGGGGGCTGCGCGCGGCCGTCGTCGCGACGCTGGTCGTGGTGGGCAGCGGCATCGCCTTCGGCCCCTCCACCTGGGAGAGCGTCTTCTACCTGGTCGTCACCGGCACCGCCTGGGCGGTCGGGGTCCTCGTGCGGCAGTCGCACTCGCGCTCGCTGGCGCTGCAGGCGCTCGCCGCGCGGCTGGCCGAGCAGCAGGAGGCGGTGGCCGGCGCCGCGGTGGTGGCCGAGCGGGCGCGCATCGCCCGCGAGGTGCACGACTCGGTGGCGCACGCGGTGAGCGTGATGGTGCTGCAGATGGGCGGCCTGCGCCGGCTGCTGCCCGACCACCCGGAGGCCCAGGACGTGCTGCTGGGGCTGGAGCGGCTGGGGCGCGAGTCGGTCGACGAGATGCGCCGGGTGGTCGGCATCCTCCGCGAGTCCGGCGGCGGCGACCCGGCGCCGCGGCCGTCGCTGTCCCGGCTCGACGCCGTCCTCGCCGAGCTGCGCGCCGGCGGGATGCCGGTGCGGCTCGTCGTCACGGGGGAGCCGGCCGAGCTGCCGCAGCTGGTCGACGTCGCGGCCGTCCGCGTGGTGCAGGAGGCGCTGTCCAACGTCGTCCGGCACGCCGGTGCCGCGGCCACGTGCGTGGAGGTCGCCTGGAGGCCGGGCCGGGTGACGGTGACCGTCACCGACGACGGCCGGCCGCGGGTCCCCGTGCCGCCGCCGGTCCCCGGCACCGGCGGGCACGGGCAGCTGCACATGCGCGAGCGGGTGGCCGTGGCCGGTGGCGACCTCTCCGTGGGGCCGGTCCGCGGCGGCGGCTACCGGGTCCGCGCCGGCTTCCCGGTGCCCGCGCCGGCGAGCGCGCCCGCGGCGGTGGGCGCGTGACGATCCGGGTGGTGCTGGTCGACGACCAGTCGATGATCCGCACCGGCCTGCGGATGGTGCTGGCCGCCGAGCCCGACATCGAGGTGGTCGGGGAGGCCGGCGACGGCGCCGGCGGCGTGCGGGTGGTCACCGAGCTCGCGCCCGACGTGGTGCTGCTCGACGTCCGGATGCCCGGCACGGACGGGCTCGAGGCGGCCCGCCGGATCGTCGGGGCCGGCCTGCCCACGCGCGTCGTCGTCCTCACCACGTTCGACGAGGACGAGTACGTGGCCGCCGCGCTGCGCGCCGGGGTCAGCGGGTTCCTGCTCAAGGTGGCCCCGCCCGAGGACCTGGTGGCCGCGGTGCGCACCGTGGCCGCCGGGCAGGGGCTGCTCGACCCGGCCGTGACGCTGCGGGTGATCCGGTCCTTCGCCGCGGCGCCCGCGCCCGACCCCGGCCGCGCCGCGGAGCTCGCGGCGCTGACCGAGCGGGAGACCGACGTCCTGGCGCTGGTCGCCGCCGGGCTGTCCAACGCCGAGATCGCCGCGCGGCTGTACCTCGGCGAGGCGACGGTGAAGACGCACGTCAGCCGGGTGCTGCTCAAGCTGGGCCTGCGCGACCGGGTCCAGGCGGTTGCATTCGCCTACGAGTCGGGCCTGGTGACGCCGGGTAGGTGACCCGGTTCTCCGCACCCCCGGTTTCCCGGCGCGGGAGCAGCGGTACCCCCACGAGGGGGCGACGCCGCCGCACCGCCGTCGTCGCGTGCTCCCCTCCGCCGCCGACCCGGGAGCCCCGTGACCGCACTGCTGCTCGCGCACCTGGTGGCCGCCCTGGCGGCGCCGGTGCTGGTGCGGTGGTGGGGACGGGACGCCTTCCTCGCCCTCGCGCTGGTGCCCGCGGCCGGGTTCGCCTGGACGCTCGCGCAGCTGTCGGCGGTCGCGTCCGGCGACGACGTCCGCGAGACCGTGCCCTGGGTGCCCGCGCTCGACCTGTCGGTGGCGCTGCGGCTGGACCCGCTGGCCCTCGTGTTCGCCGGGCTGGTCACCGGCGTCGGCGCGCTGGTGCTCCTCTACTGCAGCCGCTACGTCGAGCCGGACGCCGAGGGCACCGGCCGGCTGGCCGGCTGCCTGACCGCCTTCGCCGGCTCGATGCTGGCGCTGGTCCTCGCCGACGACGTCTACCTGCTCTACGTCGCCTGGGAGCTGACGACGGTCTTCTCCTTCCTTCTCATCGGCGGGTCGGGGACGTCGCTGGCGGCCCGGCGGGCGGCCGCTCAGGCGCTGGTCCTCACCACCGCCGGGGGCCTGGCGATGCTGGCCGGGCTGGTCGTGCTGGCGCACGCCGCGGGCACGTCGCGGCTGTCGGCGATCGTCGCCGACCCGGGCAGCGGGCCTGCCGTCGTCACCGGGGTGCTGCTCGTGCTGGCCGGCGCGGTGACCAAGTCCGCGCTGGTGCCGTTCCACTTCTGGCTGCCGGCGGCCATGGAGGCGCCGACGCCGGTGAGCGCCTACCTGCACGCGGCGGCCATGGTGAAGGCCGGCGTCTACCTGGTCGCGCGGCTGGCGCCCGGCGCCGCGGACCTGCCCGGCTGGCGGCCGCTGGTACTCGGGCTGGGCGTGGCCACGATGCTGGTCGGCGGCTACCGGGCGCTGCGCCAGACCGACCTCAAGCTGCTGCTCGCCTTCGGCACGGTCAGCCAGCTCGGGTTCCTCACCACGCTGGTCGGCGCCGGCAGCGCCGAGCTCGCGCGCGCCGGGCTGGCCATGGTGCTCGCCCACGGGCTGTTCAAGTCCACGCTGTTCCTCACCGTCGGCGTCGTCGACCACGCCACCGGCACCCGCGACCTGCGCGAGCTGTCCGGCCTCGGCCGCCGGATGCCGGTGGTCGCCGCGGTCGCCGGCCTGGCCGCGGCGTCGATGGCCGGGCTGCCGCCGCTGCTCGGCTTCGTGGGCAAGGAGGCGGCGTTCACCGCGCTCCTCGACGGCGGCCTGCCCGACCGCACCGCCGCGCTGCTGGTCCTCGCCGGGCTGGTGCTCGGGTCGGTGCTCACCGCCGGATACACGCTCCGCTTCGTGTGGGGAGCGTTCGCGGCCCACGCCGGCCGGCCGGCCACGGAGGTGGCGCACCCGCCCGGGCCGCTGTTCCTCGCCGCCCCGGTCGTCCTCACCCTCCTCGGCCTCGCGGGCGGCGTGCTCGCGAAGGGCCTCGAGCCGGTCGTCGGCCGCTACGCCGACGGGCTGCCCGGCTACGCGCCGGAGACCGAGGAGCTCGCGCTGTGGCACGGGCTCCAGCCGGCCCTGGCGCTGTCGGCGCTCACCCTGCTCGGCGGGGCGGCGCTGTTCGCCGGGCGGGCGGCGGTGGCCCGGGTGCAGCGGCGGCTCACGGTCCGGGCGTCGGCCGACGAGGGCTACTGGAACGTGCTGCAGGGCGTCGACCGGCTCGCCGTCCTGGTCACCGGGACGACGCAGCGTGGGTCGCTGCCCGCCTACCTCGGCACCATCCTCACCGCGGTCGTCCTGCTGCCCGGCGCGCTGCTCGCCACCGTCGCCGAGCGCCCGGCGCAGTGGCGGGCCTGGGACAGCCCGGTCCAGGTGCTGGTCGGCGTCGTCGTGCTGCTGGCCGCCGCGATGGCGGTGCGGGTGCGGCAGCGGCTGTCGGCGGCGCTGGTCGTCGGCGTCACCGGCTACGGGCTGGCGGTGTTCTTCGTGATCGCCGGGGCGCCGGACCTCGCGCTCACCCAGTTCCTCGTCGAGACGGTGACGATCGTGGCGTTCGTCCTGGTGCTGCGGAAGCTGCCCAAGGACGTGTCCGAGCGGCACCGCCGCCGCGAGCGCGCCGGCCGCGGCCTGCTCGCCGTCGGCGTCGGCCTGCTCATGGGCGCGGTGTCCGCCGTGGCGCTGGCCGCCCGCGACGCCGCCCCGGTGTCCGACGAGTACGCCCGGCTCGCCGAGGAGGCGCAGGGGCACAACGTCGTCAACGTGACCCTGGTCGACATCCGCGCCTGGGACACCTTCGGGGAGATCTCGGTGCTCATCGTCGCCGCCACCGGCGTGGCCAGCCTGGTCTTCCTGCGGCGGCGCACCGGGGCGATCGAGCGGGCCGAGCGGGTGGACCAGGTCGCCGGGCGGTCCCGGCGGGCGCCGGTCGGGGAGTGGCTGGCCGCCGGCGGCACGCTCGACCCGCGGCGCCGGTCGGTGGTGCTCGAGGTCGTCGTGCGGATGCTGTTCCACACCGTCCTGGTCTTCTCGCTGTACCTGCTGTTCGCCGGGCACAACCAGCCCGGCGGCGGGTTCGCCGGCGGCCTGGTCGCCGGGCTCGCGCTGGTGCTGCGCTACCTGGCCGGCGGCCGCTACGAGCTCGGCGAGGCCGCCCCGCTCGACCCCGGCCGGCTGCTCGGTGCGGGCCTGCTGCTGGCCGGCGGCACCGGCGTCGCCGCGCTCGTGCTGGGCGGGCAGGAGCTCGAGTCCACCTACTGGGAGTGGACGCTGCCCGTCCTCGGCGACGTCAAGCTGGTCTCGCCGCTGTTCTTCGACGTCGGCGTCTACCTGGTGGTCGTCGGCCTGGTGCTCGACGTGCTGCGCAGCCTCGGCGCCGAGCTCGACCGCCAGGAGGACGAGGACGACCCGGTCGAGACCACGCCGGGGGAGGTGGTGGCCCGGTGACGCCGACCGTCGTCCTGCCCGTGGTCATCGGCGGCCTGTACGCCGCCGGCGTCTTCCTGCTGCTCGACCGCAGCCTCACCCGGGTGCTGCTCGGCTTCCTGCTGCTGGGCAACGCCACCAACCTGCTGCTCATCTCCGCCGCCGGCCCGGCCGGGAGCGCGCCGCTGCTCGGCCGCGGTGACGACGCCACCGCCGACCCGCTGCCGCAGGCGTTCGTGCTCACCTCGATCGTCATCACCTTCGGCGTCTCGGCGTTCCTCCTGGCGGTGATCCACCGCTCGTGGCGGCTGGCCCGCCAGGAGGCGGTGGAGGCCGACGAGGAGGACCGCCGGCTGGCCACCCGGGAGGGCCGGCGCTCCGGCCGCGAGGACCCCGACGAGATCGACCCGGACCGGCTGGCCGCCGAGGACCGGCGCCCGTTCCACGCCGAGCCGCCCCGGCGCCGCGGTCAGCCGCCGCCGGGCACCCCCGCGGACGACGTCGACCTGCCCCCGGCGCGACGGCGGTCGCGGTGATCCGCGTCCTCGCCCCGCTGCCGGTGGTCCTGCCGCTGCTGGGTGCTGCCGTCTCGCTGCTGCTCAGCCGCCACACGCGGACCCAGCGGGTACTCAGCGTCGCGGTGCTCGCCGCGGTCCTGGGCGTGTCGGTGACCCTGCTGGTCCTCGCCGACCGGTCGGGCGCGGTCGCGGTGGCGGTCGGCGACTGGCCGGTGCCGCAGGCGATCTCGCTGGTGGTCGACCGGCTGTCGGCGCTGATGCTGGTGGTGGCGCACACCGTGGGCCTGGGGGTGCTGCTGTTCGCCGTCGGCCAGGGCGCCGCCGACGGCAGCGAGCAGGCGCCGGTGTCGATCTTCCACCCGACGTTCCTCGTGCTCATGGCCGGCGTCGGGTTCGCGTTCCTCTCCGGCGACCTGTTCAACCTCTACGTCGGCTTCGAGGTGCTGCTGACCGCCAGCTACGTGCTCATCACCCTCGGCGGGTCCGCGCCGCGGGTGCGCGGCGGGATCACCTACGTCGTGGTCAGCCTGGTCGGGTCGCTGCTGTTCCTCGCCGCGATCGGCCTGGTGTACGCGGCCACCGGCACCGTGGACATGGCCGACCTGTCGGTGCGGCTGGCCGAGGTCCCCGAGGGCACCCGCACGCTGCTGCACGCGCTGCTGCTCATCGCCTTCGGCATCAAGGCCGCCGTCTTCCCGCTGTCGGCCTGGCTGCCCGACAGCTACCCGACGGCGCCGGCGCCGGTGACCGCGGTGTTCGCCGGGCTGCTCACCAAGGTCGGCGTCTACGCGATCGTCCGCACGCAGACGCTGCTGTTCCCCGACGGCGCGCTGGACACCCTGCTGATGGCGGCGGCGCTGGCGACGCTCGTGGTCGGCATCCTCGGCGCGGTCGCGCAGACCGACCTGCGGCGGATCCTGTCCTTCACGCTGGTCAGCCACATCGGCTACCTGGTGTTCGGCATCGCGCTGGGCAGCGTCGCGGGGCTGACCGCCGCGGTGTTCTACGTCGTCCACCACATCGTCGTCCAGACCACGCTGTTCCTCGTCGCCGGTCTGGTCGAGCGCACCGGCGGGTCGACGTCGATCCGCCGGCTCGGCGGGCTGGCCGCCGCCTCCCCGCTGCTCGCGGTGCTGTACCTGCTGCCCGCGCTGAACCTCGCCGGCATCCCGCCGCTGTCCGGGTTCCTCGGCAAGCTGGGGCTGCTGCAGGCCGGGGTCGCCGACGGCCGCCCGCTGGCGCTGGTGCTGGTCGGCGCCGGGCTGGTGACCAGCCTGCTCACCCTCCTGGCGGTGGCCCGGGTGTGGACCCGCGCGTTCTGGCGGCCGCGCGCGCAGGAGCCCGGCGCCGACGCCGCCACCGCGGCGGCGGCCGACGCGGGGCCGCGGGGCGGGGCCCGCCCGTCGGGGAACGGCGCCGCCCGGCTGTCGGCGGCGTGGCAGCGGCAGGTGGCCGTGGCGACGGCGTCCGAGGGGCCCGAGGAGCCCGACGAGCACCCGGGCGAGCCCGCGGAGCGGCTGCCGCGCGTGCTGGTCGGCGCGACGGCGGCGCTGGTGGCGCTGACCGTCGCCCTCACCGCGCTGGCCGGCCCGCTCTACGGCCTGGCCGGCCGCGCCGCCACCGACCTGCTCGACCGCGGCCCCTACCGCACCGCCGTGGAGGGGGAGCGGTGACCGACCGCGCCCGCCACCTGCTGCGCCAGCTGCCCGCGCTGGTCTGGCTGGTGCTGGTCTGGGTGCTGCTGTGGGGCACCTGGTCGTGGGCGAACGTGCTGGGCGGCGTGCTGGTCGCCGTCCTCGTCACCCGCGTGGTGCCGCTCCCGGCGGTGGTGGAGAACATCCGCATCCGGCCGCTCGCGCTGCTGCGGTTCCTCGCCGTGTTCGCCGTCGACCTCGCCGTCTCCAGCGCGCAGGTGGCCTGGCGCGCGCTGCGGCCGGGCCCGCCGCTGCGCAGCGCCGTCATCCGGGTGCAGCTGCGCACCGACTCCGACCTGCTGCTCGCGGTCATCAGCGAGGCGCTCAGCCTGGTCCCCGGGTCGGTGGTGCTCGACCTGGACCGCGAGCACCGGGTGCTGGCCGTCCACCTGCTCGAGGTCCGCGACCGCGACGACCTCGAGCGCCAGCGCGCCGGGGTGCTGGCCGTGGAGGACCGGGTGGTGCGGGCCTTCGGCCGGTCCCGCGAGCGTGCCGCGCTGGACCGGGAGCCCACGGAGGTGGCGCGGTGAGCTGGGTGGCCGTCGTGGCGTTCGGCCTCGTCGGGGCGGGGGCGCTGCTCGCGCTGGTGCGGCTCGCCCGCGGGCCGTCGCTGCTGGACCGGGTCGTGGCCGGCGACGCGATGCTGGTGATCACGGCCGGCGGGCTCGGCGTGCACGTGGCGCTGTCCCGCGACGCGTCCGCGGTGCCGGTGCTCGTCGTCGTGTCGCTGCTGGGCTACATCGGCGCGATCGCGGTGGTCCGCTACGTCGGCGGCATGGTGCTCGACCGGCCCTCCGGCGACGACCCCGCGGGGGAGGAGCGGCCGTGAGCGCGGTCCTCGACGTCGTCGCGACCGTCTGCCTGCTGCTCGGGTCGTTCCTCGCGTTCACCGCGGGGCTCGGGCTGCTGCACTTCCCCGACGTGCTGACCCGCCTGCACGCGGCCACGAAGCCGCAGGTCACCGGGCTGCTGCTGGTGCTGGTCGGCGCGGCGATCCGGCTGGCCGGGACGCCGGCGATGTGGGTGCTGCTGCTGGTGGCGCTGCTGCAGGTGCTGACCGCGCCGCTGTCGGCGCACATGGTCAGCCGGATCGCCTACCGCCGCCGGCACGTGCGCCGGGACCTGCTGGTGGTCGACGAGGTGGCCGAGCACGCCGGCGGGGGCGCGGACCCGGGGCTCCGCGGCGACTGACGCCGCGGAGCCCCGGGCCCGTCCTCAGCGCAGGGCCCGGTTGACCGCCGAGACGACGGCGCGCAGCGAGGCGCTGACGATGTTCGGGTCGATGCCCACGCCCCACAGCACGCGCTCGCCGACCGCGCACTCGACGTAGGCGGCGGCGCGGGCGTCGCCACCGGCGGACAGCGCGTGCTCGGCGTAGTCCAGGACCCGGACGTCGACGTCGAGGGTCGTCAGCGCGTCGACGAACGCGGCGATCGGGCCGTTGCCGCGGCCCTGCACGGTGACCGGGACGCCGTCGGCGGTCAGCTCGACGACCATCTCGTCGAGCTGGTCGCCGTGGGCGGTGTGCCGGTGGCCGGTGAGGGCGAACCGGCCCCACGGGGCGTCGGGGTCGGGCAGGTACTCGTTGCTGAACGCGGCCCACATCTGCTGGGCGGTGACCTCCCCGCCCTCGTCGTCGGTGTGCCGCTGGACGACCCCGCTGAACTCGATCTGCAGCCGCCGGGGCAGGTCCAGGTGGTTCTCGGTCTTCATGACGTAGGCCACGCCGCCCTTGCCGGACTGGCTGTTGACCCGGATGACCGCCTCGTAGCTGCGGCCGACGTCCTTGGGGTCGATCGGCAGGTACGGCACCGCCCACGGCATCTGCCCGACCGGCTTGCCGGCGGCGGCCGCGTCGGCCTCCAGGGCCTTGAAGCCCTTGTTGATGGCGTCCTGGTGGGAGCCGGAGAAGGCGGTGTAGACCAGGTCGCCGCCGTAGGGGTGCCGCTCGTGCACGCCGAGCTGGTTGCAGTACTCGACGGTGCGGCGGATCTCGTCGATGTCGGAGAAGTCGATCTGCGGGTCGATGCCCTGGCTGAACAGGTTCAGGCCCAGGGTGACCAGGTCGACGTTGCCGGTGCGCTCGCCGTTGCCGAACAGGCAGCCCTCGATGCGGTCGGCGCCGGCGCGGTAGCCCAGCTCGGCGGCGGCGACGGCGGTGCCGCGGTCGTTGTGCGGGTGCAGGCTCAGGACGACGGCGTCGCGGCGGCCCAGGTTGCGGTGCATCCACTCGACCTGGTCGGCGTAGACGGTCGGCTCGGCCATCTCGACGGTCGCCGGCAGGTTGAGGATGGTCGGCCGGTCGGGGGTCGGCTCCCAGACGTCGGTGACCGCGTTGCAGATCTCCAGGGCGAAGTCCAGCTCGGTCCCGGTGAAGGACTCGGGGCTGTACTGGAACCGGATCTCGGTGTCGCCGGCCTGCTCGGCCAGCTTGCGGACCAGCTGGGCGCCGTGGACGGCGATGTCGACGATGCCGGCGCGGTCGCTGCCGAAGACGACGCGGCGCTGCAGCGTGCTCGTCGAGTTGTACAGGTGCACGATCGCCTGCTTCGCGCCGCGCAGCGACTCGAAGGTGCGCTCGATCAGCTCGTCACGGGCCTGGGTGAGGACCTGGATCGTGACGTCGTCGGGTACCAGGTCGTCCTCGACGAGCTGGCGGACGAAGTCGTAGTCGGTCTGGCTGGCCGCCGGGAAGCCGACCTCGATCTCCTTGTAGCCCATCCGCACCAGCAGCTCGAACATCCGGCGCTTGCGGTCGGGGCTCATGGGGTCGATCAGGGCCTGGTTGCCGTCGCGCAGGTCGACGGCGCACCAGCGCGGGGCCACCGCGGTGACCTTCTCCGGCCAGGTGCGGTCGGGCAGGTCGACCGGCTGGAACGGGGTGTAGCGGGAGATCGGCATCCCCGAGGGGCGCTGGGGGTTGCGGGCGTGCGGGTGCTGCGGGCTGGTCACGGTGGGATGACTCCTCTGGCGCGGGCTGGACTGTCGCTCCTGGGGGGCGGTCAGCGGGCACCGGGACGTCATCGACCACGGCAGGGTCTCCGCGGCGAGGGAGCCGACCTAGGAGGAGGCCTCGCCGCGGCGGGTAAGCAGGAGGCTGCCGCGCACGGAGCCCACGGTAGCAGCGTGTCAGCCGAGGTCGCAGCCACACGCGCAGTCCGGCGCGTGCGGAGCGGGCGGTGCGGGCCGGCCCGGCGCCGGCGGGGGCTCGTCGAGCAGCAGGTCGTCGCAGGCCGGCGGGCACACGCAGCGGAACTCCGGCGCAGGCGGGAGCAGCCCGGCCGCCCGCAGGCGCTCCCGTTCCGCCGCGCGGGCCCTCTCCGCGGCCGCCCGCCGGGCCGCCGCCCGGTCGGCCAGGGCGTCCCCGGGCCGGGGGAGCTGGTGGTCCTCCGGGGTCCCGCGCACCCGGCGGCGGTCGTCCCTGCTCCGCCGGTCGCGGGTGAACGTGTAGGTGACCGGCGTGCGGTCGTACCGGTGCGGCCCGTGCCACCAGCCGTCGTCGCCGTGCCGGGTGTCCAGGTGCGCGGGGAAGTGCCGGTCGCCCTCGTCCCGCACGGCCGCGCCGTCCATCGGCGCCACCTCCCGCCCCTCGGCGTCCAGCAGCGCCAGCCGCAGCCCGGCGACGGCCGCCAGGCGGGCCAGCGCGCGGGCGTCGAGCCCGCGCGTCCCCGCCTCCGCCGCGGCGAGCGCCGTCTTCGACACACCGCTGGTCCGGGCGAGTTCGCGCTGGGACTGGTCAGCAGTCCTGCGGATCCGCCTCAGGGTGCCGGAGAGGTCGAAGTCGGTCACGGGGGCAGCCTGCAGCGGCTGACCGGATGGCGGCGTGCGGCATGTGCTCCTGTGGAAGCTCGTGCTCTGCCCCCGACTGGGGGCAGAGCACGAAGGTGGGTCCTGCTCGATGGGTTCCGTGTGCTTGTGCTCTGGTCCGTATCGGGGGCAGAGCACTACTCCCCTCGGGAGGTGCACTGCCCGGGCCGGCACGGGCGGAGCCGGGAGCGCGCGGAACGGCCGGTCGGACCCGTGGGCGCGGTGCGCCGGGACCGGCCGGCCGGGCCCGGTGTGGCGTCCGGGAGCTCAGAACTCCCGGCGGCGGCGGAGGCGGAGAGGACGGCCGTCGGGGTCGTCGACCAGGCGGTACAGCGGCGTCGCCCACAGGCGGGTGGGCAGCGTCAGCCGCTCGGGGCGGTGGTGCCGCAGCCGGCCGCGAGGACGGGGTCCCCGGCAGCCCCCGTCGTACCAGGCGTCGAGCGCGTCGGCCGCGGCGTCGAGGGTCGCGACGAAGGCGGCCGGGTCGAGCAGGTCGGCGTCCTCGCTGCCGTCCTCGGCCCGGTCGGTGTGCTCGCGGGCGAGCACCAGCCGCAGGTCGCGGGCGAAGGTCCGGGCGCCGTCGCCGGTGCCGGCCGGGTCGCGCGGCTCGCGGGGGTCGAGGGTGGTGTCGAGGACGGCGGAGGACAGCTCGCTGTCGTGGGTCCAGGAGCGGCGGTTGAAGTTGTCGCTGCCCACGCTGGCCCACACGTCGTCGACCACGCACACCTTCGCGTGCACGTAGACCGGCGTCCCCTCGTGGTTCTCGACGTCGTACACGTGCACCCGGTCCCGGCCGGCCCGGCGGCACATCTCGATCGCCTGCCACCGCCCCACGTACTGCGGCCGCTGGGCGATCGCGCCGTCCTGGTCGGGCACCCGCGGCACGACGACGACCAGGTGCAGGTCGGGGTGCTCGCGCAGCGCGTGGGCGAACAGCTCCGCCACCTCGCCCGACCACATGTACTGGTCCTCGAGGTAGATCAGCCGCCGCGCCCGCCGGATCGCCTTCGAGTAGCCGCGGGCGACCGACCGCTCGCCGTCGGGGGCGAAGTCGTAGCGCGGCCGGATCGCCGGGTAGGTCCGCAGGTTCTGCACCAGGTGCGGCCCCGCGGGCGGCGGGGGCGGCAGTTGGGGCGGCAGCGGGTCGGCGAACATCCGGCTGCGCCGCAGCCGGTCGACGAGGTGCGCGATCGGGTTGCCCGAGTCGGGGTCGGTGGGGTCGTCCCACCGCTCCCGGAACACCGTGTCCACGGCCGCGACCGCCGGACCCCGGACCATCAGCTGCACGTCGTGCCACGGCGGGGTGGGGCCGTACGCCGCGGCCATCGGCAGCGTCTGCGGGTCACCGCGGTGGTCCGCGTCGTCGCGGCGGCTGTGGCACAGGTCGATCCCGCCGACGAAGGCGGTGTCCCTGGTCGGGTCCTGGTCGTGCCGGCAGACGACCAGCTTCTGGTGGTGGCTGCCCATCCGGCGCACCCGCTGGTCGAGCACCACCAGACCGCCGCCGTCCTCGACCTCCCGGTCCAGGGCCCGGTTCTCACGGGCGCTGAACGACAGCCAGTCCACGTGCGAGCGCCAGACCAGGCCGCGCACGGTCACCCCGCGGCGCACCGCCTCGGTGAACAGCTGGGCGACGGTCGGCCCGCCGGGGCGCAGCTCCTCGTCGGGGTCGCCGCGCCAGTCGGTGAAGAAGAGGTGGTCGCCCTCGTCGAGCTCCTCGACGCACTCGACCAGCCGGTCGAAGTAGGTGGCGCCGTGCACCAGCGGCACGGCGAGGTTGCCCTCGGTCCAGGCCGGCAGCGCCGTGGCCGCGTTGCCCCGCTCCTCGGCACTGAGCAGCCAGTCCTCGGGAGCGGTCACCCGGTGATCACATCGCCCGCGGCGGCCGGACGCAACGGGACCGCGCCGGGCTGATTCACGGGGGAGGAGGCCGGCATCGGTAGCCTGTGGACCCGTGGCCCTCGTCGTGCAGAAGTACGGTGGCTCCTCCGTGGCCTCCGCCGCCCACATCAAGCGCGTCGCGGAGCGCATCGTCGCGGAGAAGAAGGCCGGGAACGACGTCGTCGTCGTGGTCTCGGCGATGGGCGACACCACCGACGAGCTGCTCGACCAGGCCGCGCAGATCACCGACGACCCGCCCGGCCGCGAGCTGGACATGCTGCTCACCGCGGGCGAGCGCATCTCCATGGCGCTGCTGGCCATCGCGATCAGCACGCACGGCTACGAGGCCCGGTCGTTCACCGGCTCGCAGGCCGGGGTGATCACGACCTCCAGCCACGGCAAGGCGCGGATCATCGACGTCACGCCCGGCCGGCTGCGCTCGGCGCTGGACGAGGGCTCGGTCGTCATCGTCGCCGGGTTCCAGGGCGTCAGCCAGGACACCAAGGACGTCACCACGCTCGGCCGCGGCGGGTCGGACACCACCGCGGTCGCCGTCGCCGCGGCGCTGCGGGCCGACGTCTGCGAGATCTACACCGACGTCGACGGCGTCTTCACCGCCGACCCGCGGATCGTCCCCAACGCCCGGCGGCTGGAGACGGTCACCTACGAGGAGATGCTCGAGCTCGCGGCCTCCGGCGCGAAGGTGCTGATGCTCCGCTGCGTCGAGTACGCCCGCCGCTACGGCATCCCGGTGCACGTCCGCAGCTCCTACTCACAGCTCCCCGGCACCGTGGTGACCGGCTCGATGGAGGACCTCAGCGTGGAACAGGCGATCATCACCGGCGTCGCGCACGACCGCAGCGAGGGCAAGATCACCGTCTACGGCGTCCCGGACCGGCCGGGCGAGGCCGCGCAGATCTTCCGCGTGCTGGCCGACGCCGAGATCAACATCGACATGATCGTGCAGAACGTGTCGGCCGAGGCCAGCAAGCTCGCCGACATCTCCTTCACGCTGCCCAAGAGCGACGGCCCGGCCGCGATCGCCGCGCTCGAGAAGGTCAAGCACACCGTCGGCTACAGCGACGTCCGCTTCGACCAGCACATCGGCAAGGTGAGCCTGGTCGGCGCCGGCATGCGCAGCCACCCCGGCGTCTCGGCCCGCTTCTTCGGCGCCCTGGCCGACGCCGGCGTCAACCTAGAGCTCATCAGCACCTCGGAGATCCGCATCTCCGTGGTCTGCCGCGACACCGACGTCGACCTCGCCGTCCGCGCGGTGCACGACGCCTTCGACCTCGGCACCGACGAGGAGGAGGCCGTGGTCTACGGAGGGACCGGACGATGACACAGCAGGGGACCACCTTCTCCGACGACGGCCTGCGGGTCGGGATCGTCGGCGCCACCGGCCAGGTCGGCGCCGTCATGCGCCGGATCCTCGCCGAGCGGCAGTTCCCGCTCGCCGAGCTGCGGTTCTTCGCCAGCGCCCGCAGCGCCGGCAGCACCCTGCCCTGGGGCGACGGCGAGATCACCGTCGAGGACGCCGCCACCGCCGACCCGTCCGGGCTCGACGTCGCGCTGTTCTCCGCGGGCGCGCGCACCTCGCGGGCGCAGGCGCCGCGGTTCGCCGAGGCGGGCGTGACCGTCGTCGACAACAGCTCCGCCTGGCGCCGCGACCCCGACGTCCCGCTCGTCGTCGCCGAGGTCAACCCGCACGCGCTGGCCGAGATCCCCAAGGGGATCGTCGCCAACCCGAACTGCACCACGATGGCCGCGATGCCGGTGCTCAAGCCGCTGCACGACGAGGCGCAGCTGGTCCGGCTGGTCGCCAGCACCTACCAGGCGGTCTCCGGCAGCGGCCTGGCCGGCGTCGAGGAGCTCGACGGGCAGGTGAAGGCGGTCGTCGACAAGGCCGCCGAGCTCACCCACGACGGCGCGGCGGTGGCCTTCCCCGAGCCGCAGAAGTACGTGCGCCCGATCGCGTTCAACGTGCTGCCGCTGGCCGGCAGCGTCGTCGACGACGGCTCGCTGGAGACCGACGAGGAGCAGAAGCTCCGCAACGAGAGCCGCAAGATCCTCGGCATCCCCGACCTGCGCGTCTCGGGCACCTGCGTGCGGGTGCCGGTCTTCACCGGCCACTCGCTGTCGCTGAACGTCGAGTTCGCCCGGCCGCTGCCGGTCGCCCGCGCCACCGAGCTGCTCACCGGGGCGCCGGGCGTGCAGCTCACCGACGTCCCGACGCCGCTGCAGGCCGCCGGCCAGGACCCCAGCTACGTCGGGCGCGTCCGGCAGGACCAGGGCGTCGACGACGACCGCGGACTGGTGCTTTTCGTGAGCAACGACAACCTGCGCAAGGGCGCGGCCCTGAACACCGTCCAGATCGCCGAGCTGCTGCTCCGGCGCTGAGCGGAGTGGCACCCGTCGGCCGTCCGGGGGCCGGGTGGCGGGTCGCCGCGCAGGTCGCCGTCGTCCTCGGGCTGGCGGTGCTCGCCGGGCTGGTCTCGGCGCTGGGGCCCAACGACCCCTGGCACAACTGGTTCGACCTGCGGGTGTACGACGGCGCCGTCGAGTGGTGGCGCTCGGGCCGGCCGCTCTACGACTACACCTTCGGCCGCACCGACTACGGCTTCACCTACCCGCCGTTCGCGGCGCTGGCGGTGCTGCCGATGACGCTGCTGCCGATCGAGGCCGTCGCGGCCGTGCACGCCGGGCTCAACCTGCTGGTGCTGGCCGGGGTCACCGCGTGGCTGGTCGTCCCGCCGGCCCGCCGGCACGGGTGGCCGCCGGCGTTCGCCGTCGCGGCCGCGCTGCCGGTGGTGTTCGTGCTCGAGCCGGTGCGGGAGACGATCGGCTTCGGCCAGGTCAACCTGCTGCTGCTCGCGCTGGTGCTGGCTGACGTCGCCGCGCTGCGCCGCGGGTGGCGGTGGGCCGGCGCCGGCATCGGCCTGGCCGCCGCGTTCAAGGTCACGCCCGGGCTGTTCGTCGTCTACCTGCTGCTGACGCGGCGCCGGCGGGCGGCGGCGGTCGCCGCCGGCACCGCGGCGCTCGCGACCGGGCTGGCGTTCGCCGTCGCGCCGGCGACGTCGTGGCGGTTCTTCACCGGGACGCTGTGGCAGACCGAGCGGGTGGGCCGGCTGGACAAGACCTCCAACCAGTCGCTGCTCGGCGGGCTGGCGCGGCTCACCGACCCCGCGCAGCCGCCGCGGCTGCTGTGGCTGGTCCTCGCGGTCGCCGTCCTCGCGCTGGTGCTCACCCGCGCGGTGCGGGCCGCCCGGGCCGGTGACGACCTGGCCGGCGTGGCGCTCACCGGCCTGGCCGCCTGCCTGGTCAGCCCGATCGCCTGGTCGCACCACTTCGTCTGGCTGGTGCCCGCGCTGATCGTCCTCGTGGACGTCGCCGCCGGCAGCCCGGCGGCGCCGGGGCGGCTGTCCGGGCGCCGGGCCGCCGCGGCGCTCGCCGTCGTCACCGGGCTGGTGCTGGCGTCGTCGTCGATCTGGTTCGCCGAGGCCGACCCCGGCCACCACCACGACCTCGGCGTCCCGGGGCTCGTGGTCGAGGACCTCTACCTGCTGACGACGCTCGCCGTCGTCGCGCTCCTGCCCGTCAGGGCGACGACACCGTCGGCCCACCGGCCGACACCGCGGCCAGGGGCCGTCCCCGACCGCCGTTGAGCCGATCCCTGGTCCCGGGCGGGAGGTCTCCGCGCCCAGGACCACACGTCACGGTGTGACGTGCCGGAGCGCGAACGACAGCGCCGTCTCGACCTGCCGGATCGTCTCCTCGACGACCAGCGAGCCGTGGCCGGCGTCGAAGCGGTACACCTCGTGCGGGTGGCCCAGCCGCTCCAGCTCGGCGAGGTAGTTCTCGATCTGCCGGATCGGGCAGCGCGGGTCGTTGGCCCCGGCGACGACGAGCACCGGCGCCCGCACCTGCTCGACGTAGGTGATCGGCGAGGACCGCACGTAGCGCTCGTGCACCTCGTCGGGGGAGCCGCCGAACAGCGCCCGGTCGTAGGCCCGCAGGCCCTCCATCTCGTCCTCGTAGGCGGCCAGGTAGTCGGCCACCGGGACCTCGGCGATGCCCGCGGCCCAGCGCTCGGGCTGCGTGCCCAGGCCCAGCAGGGTGAGGAAGCCGCCCCACGAGCCGCCGGTCAGCACCGCCCGCGCCGGGTCGAGGAAGCCCTCGGCGGCCAGCGCGTCGTAGACGGCGGCGACGTCCTCGAGCTCGGTGAGCCCGGGCCGGCCGGTCAGCGCGTCCCGCCAGGCGCTGCCGTAGCCGGTGGAGCCGCGGTAGTTGACGTGCACGACCGCGTAGCCGGCGTCGACGTAGGCGGCGCGGCGGGCGCGGTAGGAGTCGTCGTCGGCGGACTCGGGGCCGCCGTGCACCAGGAACGCCGTCGCGTACGGCGCCTGCCCGGCCGGCCGGACGACGAGCGCGTGCACGTCCCCGCCCGGGCCGGGCACCCAGCGGTCCTCGACGGGGTGCGCGGCCGGTGGCTCCTCGCCGGGCGCGGCGAGCACCACCGGCCCGTCGGCGCGGCGGATCACCGGCGGGCGCTCCGACGACGACCAGGCCAGCTCCACGGTCCCGTCCGGGCGCGCGGTGGCCCCGCGGACGACGCCGGACGGGGTGTCCAGCCGCTCCAGCTCACCCGTGGCCAGGTCGTAGCGGTACAGCTCGCTGCGGGCGGCGTGGTCGTGGCCGACCAGCAGCGCCGACCCGTCCGCGTACCAGCCGGCGGTCACGTCGCCGGGCAGGTCGAGCACGATCTCGGTCTCGGTGTCGGCCGCGACGTCCCAGACCAGCAGCTCCTCCCGGCCGCGCCGCTCGTGGCCGACCAGCAGCCGCCGGTCGCCGGGCAGCGGGGCGAACTCCAGCGCGTGCAGGCCGCGGCCCTCGCCGTCCCACTTCTCGGCCACCACCGAGTCGTCGGCGGTCCGCAGCACCCGCAGCGCGGGGTAGCGCGGGTCGCCGTGCTCGGAGTGCGAGATGACCAGCAGCTCGTCGTCGAGGGTGAGGGCGTCGACCGAGGCGGGGTCCTCGTGCCGGTAGACCACCCGCGGCGTCCCGCCGGCAGGCGCCAGCCACAGCTCGCTGCCGTCGTCGGTGGACCGGCCGATCGCCACGAGCGAGGAGCCGATCTCCAGTCCGGCCGGGTAGGCCGGCCCGACCTCCGGGACGGCGACCCGGTCCTCGCCGCCCGCGAACGGCTGCACCATCCAGACGCCGAACTCGTCGCCGTCGGTGTCGGCGAACCACCAGATCGTCTCGCCGTCGGGGGACAGCGTGCCGATCAGCGTGCCGTTGGGCCGGTCGGTGGCCTGGCGGTGCGCGTCGGTGGTGCGGTCCCACGCGTACTGCTCGACGACGCCGCTGACGTCCGAGGCGTACAGGCAGCGCTGCGGCGCGTGCAGCGCCCAGTCGGGCAGGCTGACACGGGGCGCGCGGAAGCGGGCCTGCCAGCGGGCGGTGACCTCCGGGGACAGGACGGGGGCGCTCACCCGCTCATCTTCCCCCGGCGCCCGCACCGGCCGGCTGCCCGCCCCGGGAGCCGCGGCCGGCCCGCCCGGCCATCACCCGCGCCTGCTCGGCCGCGGCCTCGGCGGCGGCGTCGCGGACGTCGCCGATCAGCAGCTCCAGCACGTCCTCCAGTGCCACCAGGCCCACGGTGCGCCGCTCCCCGCCGCCGGCGTCCACCACGCCGCCGAGGTGGGCGCCCTGCGCGCGCATCTCCGACAGCACCTCGGGCAGCCCGGTGCCGGGCGCGATCGGCACCAGCCGGTTGACGTGCTCGTCGGGGATCGGCCGGTCGCGCCCGGCGGCGTCGATGCCCAGCACGTCCTTGACGTGCACGAAGCCGACCAGTGAGCCGTCCCCGCCCTGCACCGGGTAGCGGCTGAAACCGTGCTCGGCGACGACGGCCTCCAGCTGCCGCGGCGTGGTGGAGCGCGGCACCGTGACGACGGTGTCCATCGGCAGCAGCACGTCCTCGACGGTGTGCTGCTCGAAGGTGAGCGCGCCGGCCGCCAGTGCGCTGACCTCGGTGCCCAGCAGCCCCTCGCGCCGCGACTGGGTGATCATCGAGCGGATCTCGGCCTCGTCGAAGCTGGCCGCCACCTCGTCGGTGGGCGTGACGCCGAACAGCCGCACGAAGCCGTTGGCCGTGGTGTTGAAGAACCAGATGACCGGCTTGAGCAGCCGGGTGAAGGTGGCCAGCGGCGGGCCGAGCGCGATCGCCGCGCGGTCCGGCCCGGCGATCGTGATGTTCTTGGGCACCATCTCGCCGAGCACCATGTGCAGCACGGTCACCAGCGCCAGCGCGATGACCAGCGCGATCGGGTGCAGCAGCGCGTCCGGCACGTGGAGCGCGTGCAGCGGCGCCTCGATGAGGTGGGCGACGGCGGGCTCGCCGACGGCGCCCAGGCCCAGCGAGCACAGCGTGATGCCCAGCTGGGCGCCCGCCATGTTCTGCGACACGTTGCGCATCGCGGCGAGCGTCCTGGCCGCCCGCGCGGAGCCCTCCGCGACGCGCGGCTCGATCTGGTCGACCCGCGCGGACACCAGCGCGAACTCGGCGGCCACGAAGAACGCGTTGCCCAGCAGCAGGCCGACCAGGACCAGCAGGCTGACGACGTCGCTCACGCCGCCGCCTCCTGCCGCACCCGCGAGGCCGTGGCGCCCGGGGGCAGCACCACCGTCCGCTCGGCCAGGATCCGCGCGACCCGGCGGCCGTCGAGGCTCTGCACGGTCAGCCGCGCGCCGTCGAACTCGACGCAGTCGCCGACCTCGGGCAGCCGCTGCAGCCGCTCGGCGAGGAACCCGGCCAGCGTCTCGTACCGCCCCTCGGGCACCGCGATGCCGGTGCGGTCGAGCACCTCGTCGGGGCGCAGCAGCCCGGACAGCACCCACCGCACGTCGTCGACCCGGCGCATGGTGCGCAGCGGCCGGTCGGTCTCGTCGGTGATCTCCCCGACCAGCTCCTCCACGATGTCCTCCAGCGTCACCACGCCGTGCGTGGCACCCCACTCGTCGACCACCAGCGCGATCTGCAGGCCCTGCTCGCGCAGCAGGTCCAGCAGCCGCTCCAGCCGCAGGGACGAGGGGACGGCGAGCACCGGGTCGGCCAGCTCGCCGGCGGTGCGGCGGCCCCGCTCGGCCTCCGGGACGGCGACCGCGCGCTTGACGTGCACCACCCCGGTGACCTCGTCGAGGTCGGAGCCGTAGACCGGGAAGCGCGAGTTGCCCGACTCGGTGGCCGCGGTGATGACGTCGGCGGCGGTGGCGCTGGCGCGCAGCGTCCACAGCCGGGTCCGCGGCGTCATGACGTCGGTGGCGTACTTGGCGCGCAGGCCCAGCGAGCGCTCGAGCAGGCGGGCGGCCACGGGGGAGAGGTCGCCCTCGGCCGCCGACCGGCGGGCCACCGCGGCCAGCTCCTCGGCGCCGCGGGCGGAGTCCAGCTCCTCGCGGGGCTCGAAGCCCAGCCGGCGCACGATCGCGTTGGCCAGCCGCTGCAGCGAGTTGACGACGACGCCCGCGACCGCGGTGAACGCCCGCATCCCCGGCGCCACGACCTTCGCGATGCCCAGCGGGTCGGCGATGGCCAGGTTCTTCGGCCCGAGCTCGCCGAGCAGCATCTGCAGCGTCGTCGCCAGGGCCAGCGCCAGGCCGTAGGAGACGCCCGTGGCCGCCGCCTGGGACAGGCCGAGCGCCTCGAGCGGGCCGTGCAGCAGCTGGCCGATCGCGGGCTGGGCCAGGTAGCCGACGACGAGCGTCGTCAGCGTGATGCCGAGCTGGGCGGCCGACAGCTGGGTCGACAGGGTCCGCAGCGCGGTCGCCACGCCGCCGGCCCGGGAGTCGCCGGCGCGGGCGGCCTCCTCGACGCGGCCGCGGTCGACCGTCGTGAGGGAGAACTCGGCCGCGACGAAGAAGCCGGTGAGTGCCGTGAGCACCACGGCGGCGAGGAGGAGCAGCCACTCGGTCATCGGGTCCGACGGTGCCCGCTGCGGACCGGACTCAACCGGAACGGCCCCGGAACGGTCGAGGGGGCCGCCTCCCGGCGGCCCCCTCGACTGGAGTCGGGGTGACAGGATTTGAACCTGCGGCCTCGTCGTCCCGAACGACGCGCGCTACCAAGCTGCGCCACACCCCGGTGCCTCGACCACTGTACCGTCCCGTTCCCGTGGCCCCCCTGCAGGGTCCCGCCCCGAGCCTGCCGGTGGCGGGGGGCAGGGGGTCCCTCCTCAGGCCGGCCGCGCCGTCAGCGTGAGCAGGGTCGCCTCGGGCGGGCAGGCGAACCGGGCGGGCGCGTAGGGGCTGGTGCCCAGGCCCGCCGAGACGTGCAGCCAGGTGCCGTTCGGCCGCCCCGGCGCGGGCTCGGCCCAGCGGTGCAGCCAGCGGACCCGGTCCCGGTCGATGCCGCAGTTGGTGACCAGCGCGCCGTAGAACGGCACCCGCAGCTGCCCGCCGTGGGTGTGGCCGCACAGCAGCAGGTCGTAGCCGTCGGCGGCGAAGCGGTCGAGCACCCGCGGCTCGGGGGAGTGGACGACCCCGATGCGCAGGTCCGCCGCCGGGTCGGCCGGGCCGGCGACGGCGTCGTAGTCGTCCCGCCGGATGTGCGGGTCGTCGCAGCCGGCGAACACGATCCGCCGGCCGGCGACGGTCAGCTCCCCGCGGGCGTTGGTGAGGTCCAGCCAGCCGCGGCCGGTCAGCCCGTCGCGCAGGTCGCGCCAGGGCAGCTCGGTGCCGTGCACCCGCTTGTCGGGACGGGTGAGGTAGCTGAGCGGGTTCTTCGGCCGCGGCCCGAAGTAGTCGTTGGACGAGGTGACGAAGGCCCCGGGCCGGTCCAGCAGCGGGTCCAGCGCCTGCAGCACCGTCGGGACGGCGTCGGTCCCGGCCAGGTTGTCCCCGGTGTCGACGACGAGGTCGGGCTCGAGGCCGTCCAGCGCCGCCACCCAGTCGCGCTTGGAGCGCTGCCCGGCGGTCATGTGCAGGTCCGACAGGTGCAGCACGGTCAGCGGCGCCGAGCCGGGGGCCAGCACCGGGACGTCGAAGCGGCGCAGCGTCCAGCGGTTGCGCTCGTACAGCGACGCGTAGGCGACCGTGGAGGCGCCCGCGGCGAGGGTGGCCGTGGGCAGGGCGGTGTACCAGCGCACGGGCCCGAGCCTACGGGCCGTGATCGGCCCCGGCGGCCGGGACGGAGGGCGTCGTGCCAGGCTGAGGGCGTGTCTGACCTGAAGGACCGGCTGCGCGCCGACCTCACCACCGCCATGAAGAGCCGCGACGAGCTGCGCACCGCGACGCTGCGGATGGTGCTCGCGGCGGTCAGCGCGGAGGAGGTCGCGGGCAAGGAGGCCCGGGAGCTGTCCGACGACGAGGTGCTCGCGGTGCTGCGGCGCGAGGCCAAGCGGCGCCGCGAGGCGGCCGAGGCGTTCGACGGGGCCGGCCGTGCCGAGCAGGCCGGCCGCGAGCGCGCGGAGGGCGAGGTGGTGGCCGCCTACCTGCCCGCCCAGCTCGACGACGCCGACCTCGCCGCGATCGTCGCCGACGCGATCACCCGCACCGGCGCGAGCGGCATGAAGGACATGGGCCGGGTCATGGGCGCCGCCAACGCGGCCGTCGCCGGCCGGGCCGAGGGCGCCCGGGTGGCCGCGGAGGTCCGCCGCCAGCTCGGCTGACCCGCGGCCGGCCCGCCCCCGGGGGCGGGCCGGCCGCGGGTGGGGCCTCAGTTGCCGCCGCGGCCCCCGTTGCCGCCGCCCCAGTTGCCGTTGCCGGGCCGGCCGTCCGCGTCGCCCTGGCCGGCGTCCGCGTCGCCCCGGCCGGCGTCGCCCTGGTCGGGCGTCGCCGTCCCCTGGTCGGGCGCGGGGGCGCTCGGCGCCGGCGCGGGCTGCCCCTGCATCAGCGCGGGGTCGGCCGGCGGGAACGCCGAGGTGGGCTTGTCGGCGAGGAAGGGCGCGAAGGCGTCGTGCCAGATGGTGGCCGGCATGTTGCCGCCGTAGCCGCCGACGTCCTGCTGCTCCTTGGGGTTGAACACCATCACGCTGGCCGCGTACTCGGGCATGACGCCGACGAAGGCCACCGAGTCCCGGCCCTGCGCGGTACCGGTCTTGCCGGCGATCGCGTGACCCGGGATCGCGGCCCGGGTGCCGGTGCCCTCGGGGCTGGCGGTGTCGCCGACCAGGATGTTGGCCAGCGTGTTGGCGATGTTCGCCGGGATCGCGTTCGGCGTGCACTGGTCGCCGCGGACCACGGGCTGGCCGTCGTCGCCGGTGAGCGGCTGGCCGGCGCGGTCGAAGACCTGGACCACCGGGATCGGGTCGCACTGCGTGCCCTGCGCGGCCAGCGTGGAGTAGGCGGTGACCAGGTCCAGCGGGCTGGTGGCCTCGGCGCCGAGCGTGAACGAGCCGAAGTTGCCGTCGATGATCTCGTCGGCGGAGTTCTGGGTGGGCTGGTCGAAGCTCATGCCCATCCGCTCGGCCATGCGCACCGGGCCCTCGACGCTGCCCAGCCGGTCCTCCAGCGCGAGGAAGTAGGTGTTCGACGAGCGGACCAGCGCGCCGACCATGTCGAGGGTGTCGGGGTAGTTGCCGGCGTTCTCCACGCAGTACATGCCGGTCGACTGGGACCGGTCGCCGCCGCAGGAGGGGCCGCGGAAGACCCGTGAGGTGTACTGGTTGCCCGGCGTGCTGATCACGGTGCTGGCCGGGATGCCGGCCTCCAGCGCCGCGGCGGCGGTGAACACCTTGTAGGTCGAGCCGGAGCCCTTGCTGGCCGCCGTGTGCAGGACGACGGACTCGCACTGCGGCTCCGCGCAGCCGTACTGCCGGTTGACGCTCATCGCCAGGACCGCGCCGGTGCCCGGCTGCACGGCGGTGAACATGCCGGCGAGCTGGTCGCCCATCGGCAGGGTGTTGAGGACCGCCTGGTCGCCGAGGGTCTGCAGCTGCGGGTTCAGCGTCGTCTGGATGGTCAGGCCACCGTTGTCCAGCTGCTCCTGGCTGATGCCGAGGACCTGGGTCAGGTACTGCTGCATGAAGGCGCAGAAGAACCCGCCGATCGCGGCGTCGATGCAGCCGTTGGGCGGGCTGATGCCCGGCGCCACCTGCACCGGCTCGGCCATGAGCGCGGCGAGCTGCTCCTCGGTCGTCCCGTCGAGGTGGCCGAGGTCGAACATCCGCTGCAGCACCTGGTTGCGGCGGGTCTGGCCGTTCTCCGGCTGGGTGATCGGGTCGTCGTTGGTCGGGCTCTGCACCAGCCCGGCGAGCATCGCCGCCTGGGGGAGGGTCAGGTCGGCGGCGTTGACGCTGAAGTACTTCTGGGCGGCGGCCTGGATGCCGTAGGCGCCCTGCCCGAAGTACACGATGTTCAGGTAGCGGGTGAGGATCTCGTCCTTGGAGTAGGTCTCCTCCAGCGCCAGGGCCAGCCGGGCCTCGCGCAGCTTGCGGGACAGGCCCTCGACGCCGTCCTGCTCGATGGCCTCCTGCCGCTCCTCGGCGCTGTCGGCGGTCTCCAGCAGGGTCTGCTTGACCAGCTGCTGGGTGATCGTCGAGCCGCCCTCCTGCACCGAGCCCGCGGCCACGTTGGTCACCGCGGCGCGCAGCGTGCCCTGCACGTCCAGGCCGTTGTGGTCGTAGAAGCGCGAGTCCTCGATGTCGACCAGCGCCTGCTTCATCACGTCGGCGATCTGGTCGGACGCCACCACCGTGCGGTTGTGGGCGTAGAAGTTGGTGATCAGCGAGCCGTCGGCGGCGAGCACGCGGGAGTTGCCCGCGGGCGTGGCGTCGGTGAGCTCCACCGGCAGCGCGTCGAGCAGCGACGCGGAGTTGCGTGCCACCAGCCCGCTCCCGCCGACCAGCGGGAAGAGCAGGCCGGCGACGAGCGCGCCGGCCACGACGATCATCGCGACGAGCTTGCCCAGGACTCGGGCGCGGGAGGCAGCAGACATCGCTGCCAATGTACGGGGCCGGGGTGGCCCGGACGGGTGATCAGGCGCGGCGCGCGGGCAGCACGCGGGTGCGCGGCACGCCCGTCGGCGTGTCGTCGTCGGGACCGGTCAGCGCCTCGGCCATGGTGCGCAGCCCGTCGAGGTCGTGGACGTCGCCGGCGGCCGCCGGGACCGCCCGCATCGCCACCTCCGGGTGGGCGCTGGTGAACCGGTCGGCCAGCCGCTGCTCGCGGGCGGCCACGGTCATCCGCTCGGCGTGCACCCGCAGGGCGCCGGCGGCCAGCGCCGCGGCCGGGTCGCCGTCCCCGTTCTCCGCGGCGGCCTCGGCGGCCGCCTCGGCGCGGGTGGCCGACAGCCGCGTGCTCGCCGGCGGGTGGGTGCGGTTGAGCACCAGCCCGGCCAGCGGCATCCCCTCGGCCGAGAGCCGGTCGACGAAGTAGGAGGCCTCCCGCAGCGCGTCCGGCTCCGGCGTCGCGACGACGACGAACCAGGTGCCCGGGCGGCGCAGCAGCTCGTAGGTGGCGGTGGCCCGCTCGCGGAAGCCGCCGAACATCGTGTCCAGCGCGGTGACGAACGCGGAGATGTCGCGCAGCAGCTGGCCGCCGAGGACCTTGCTGATGATCCGGGTGAAGAACACCAGCCCGGCGCTGGCGACGCGCAGCCCGGCCCGGCCCCCGGCGCGGGCCGGCGCGGTGAGCAGCCGGATCATCGTGCCGTCGAGGAACCGGCTCATCTTGTTGGGCGCGTCGAGGAAGTCCAGCGCCGACCGGGACGGCGGGGTGTCGACGACGATCAGGTCCCAGGTGTCGGCCGCCCGCAGCTGGCCCAGCTTCTCCATCGCCATGTACTCCTGCGTCCCGGAGAACGACGAGGACAGGGTCTGGTAGAAGGGGTTGGCCAGGATCTGCTCGGCCCGCTCGGGCGTCGAGTGCGCGGACACGATGTCGTCGAACGTCCGCTTCATGTCCAGCATCATCGCGTGGAGCTCGCCCGCGGCCCCCGGGACGTCGACCCGCCGCGGCTCGTTGTCCAGCTCCACGAGACCCAGCGACTGCGCCAGCCTGCGGGCCGGGTCGATGGTCAGGACGACGACGCGGCGGCCGGCCTCCGCGGCGGCCAGGGCGAGCGCGGCCGACGTGGTCGTCTTGCCGACCCCGCCCGAGCCGCAGCAGACGACGATCCGGGTGTCGCGGTCCTCGATCAGCGAGGCGAGGTCCATCGGCGGCGCGTGCCGGTCGGTCGCCGGCGACGCGGCGGCGCGGGCCGCGCTCACGCCGCCACCTCCGTGCCGAGGTGCTCCTCGAGCCGGTCGGCCAGCTCGAACAGGCAGCCGAGGTCCATCGGCCCGGGCAGCAGCGGCAGCTCCACCGTCGGCCGGTCGAAGGACTCGACCCGGGCGCGCAGCGCGTCCTGCGCCGCCCACCGCTGCGCGTGCTCGACCGCCTCCGCGGCCAGCGCGTCGGCCAGCGCGGGGTCGGCGGGCAGGCCCGCGGCGGTCAGCCCGGGCACGAGGTCGGCGCCGGTGACCGCGCCCTCGGCGGCCCGCACCAGCGCCGGCTCGGGCAGCACCGGCTCGGTGGCCATGTTCACGATCACGGAGCCGACGGGCAGCTTGGCCTCGGTCAGCTCGGCGATGGCGTCGGCGGTCTCCTGCACCGGCATGTCCTCGAGCAGGGTCACCAGGTGCACCGCCGTCTGCGGGGAGCGCAGCACCGCCATGACGCCGTCGCTCTGCGTCTTGATCGGGCCGGAGCGCGCCAGGCCCGCCATCTCGCTGGTGACGTTGAGGAACTTGGTGATCCGCCCGGTCGGCGGGGCGTCGACGACGACCGCGTCGTAGACCCGCCGGCCGTCCCTGCGCCGGGTCACCGCCTCCTTGATCTTCCCGGTGATCAGGACGTCGCGCAGGCCCGGGGCGATCGTCGTCGCGAAGTCGACGGCGCCCATCTTGCGCAGCGCCCGGCCGGCGCGGCGGAGGTTGTAGAACATCTCGAGGTACTCGAGCAGGGCCTCCTCGACGTCGATCGCGAGCGCCCGCACCTCCCCGCCGTGGCGGGTGACCGCGACCCGGCGCTCCTCGTAGGGCAGCGGCGGGGTGTCGAAGAGCTGGGCGATGCCCTGGCGGCCCTCGCACTCCACGAGCAGGACGGTGCGGCCCTCCGACGCCAGGGCCAGGGCCAGGGCGGCGGCGACGGTGGTCTTGCCGGTCCCGCCCTTCCCGGTGACGACGTGGCAGCGCACGGGGAAGTCGGGGCTCACCCTGACCAGCCTAGGAGCACTCCGGGGGCCACGGCCCGTCGCGGGCGAGGCGCACCCGCCGCCGGCCCCCCGGCGCTGCGCTAGCGTCGTCCCCCATGAGTGATCCGGCCCGCCGCAGGTGGGAGTACGCCACCATCCCGCTGCTGATCCACAACACCAAGGCGATCCTCGACTCGTGGGGGACCGACGGGTGGGAGCTGGTGACGGTGCTGCCCGGGCCGACCGGCCCCGAGCAGCCGGTCGCCTACCTCAAGCGCCCGCTGGCCTGAGGCGCCCGCGATGACGCAGGGGATGCAGGCCGGGAGCTGGCACGCGCGGCTGGCCGAACTCGGCATCCGGCTGCCCCCGGTGGCCGCGCCGGTCGCCTCCTACGTGCCGGCCGTGCGCACCGGGGACCTGGTGTTCACCTCCGGCCAGCTGCCGTTCGTCGACGGCGGGCTGCGGCGCACCGGCAAGGTGGGCGGGTCCGTCGACCCCGAGGACGCCGCCGCCGACGCCAAGCTGTGCGCCCTCAACGCGCTGGCCGCCGTCGACAACCTGGTCGGGCTGGACCAGGTGGCCCGGATCGTGCGCGTCGTCGGCTACGTGGCCAGCGCGGAGGGCTTCAGCGGCCAGCCGCGCGTGGTCAACGGCGCCAGCGAGCTGCTCGGCAAGGTCTTCGGCGAGGCCGGCCGGCACGCCCGCAGCGCGATCGGCGTCGCCGAGCTGCCGCTGGGCGCGCCGGTGGAGATCGAGCTGACCGTCGAACTGCGCGGATGACGGCGATCCGCCCGGCGGCGACGGTCCTGCTGCTCCGCGACGGCGCGGACGGGCTCGAGGTCCACCTGCTGCGCCGCACACGCGGGATGCCCTTCGCCGGGGGGATGACCGCCTACCCCGGCGGCGGGGTGGACCCGCGCGACGGGGACACCGACGTCGCCTGGGCCGGGCCGCCGCCCGCCGAGTGGGCGCAGGCGCTGGGCTGCGACGAGCGGGTGGCCCGGGAGCTGGTGTGCGCCGCCGTCCGCGAGACCTTCGAGGAGGCCGGCGTCCTGCTGGCCGGCTCACCCGACGGCAGCGACGTCGTGCCGGACGTGTCCGGGGACGACTGGGAGGCCCAGCGGCAGGCGCTGCTCACCCGCGAGCTGTCGCTGGCCGAGTTGCTGGCCGGGCGCGGGCTGGCGCTGCGGGCGGACCTGCTGCGGCCGTTCGCGCACTGGATCACCCCGCCGCAGGAGACCCGCCGCTACGACACCCGCTTCTTCGTCGCGGCGCTGCCGGTGGGGCAGGAGGCCCGCGACGTCTCCGGGGAGGCCGACGAGGCCAGCTGGCTGACGCCGGAGGCAGCGCTCACCGAGATGCGGGCCGGCACCCGGCCGATGCTGCCGCCCACGATCCACACGCTGCGCCAGCTGTCGGCCTTCGCCGACGTGGCGGCCGCGCTGGCCGGGTCCCCGCCGGAGCCGCTGCACCCGATCATGCCCGAGCTGCGGACCACGCCCGAGGGACGCTTCGCCGAGCTCCCCGACGGCACCCGCATCGGCCTGGTCGTGCCGCTCCCCTCGTGACCCTCCGGGTCACACCGCGGCCAGGTGCGGTCCCCCAGTTGCGCTGAGCCCTGCCCGCACCTCCTCGCGGAGGCCTCCGGCCCCCACTCGTCGGCGCGCCTCGCGGGGCGGCTCCCCTCGGGTGCTGCGAACGCGAGAGGCCCGGGACCGTGACGGTCCCGGGCCTCTCGCGTTCGATCGTCAGCGCGCGCGGCGGCGGAGGCGGTCCTCGTCGAGGACGACGACCGACTTGCCCTGCAGCTGGATCCAGCCGCGGTGCACGAAGTCGGCCAGCGCCTTGTTGACCGTCTCGCGCGAGGCGCCGACCAGCTGGGCCAGCTCCTCCTGGGTCAGGTCGTGCTTGACGCGCAGGCCGTCGGCCTCGCGGCTGCCGAACCGGTCGGCCATCTGCAGCAGCGCCTTGGCCACGCGGCCGGGGACGTCGGTGAAGATCAGGTCGGCCACCGAGTCGTTGGTGCGGCGCAGCCGGCGGGCGAGCACGTGCAGCAGCCGCTCGCCGACCTCCGGGTGCGCCTCGATCCACGGGCGCAGCACCGACTGCGGCATCTTGGCCAGCTTGACGTCGGTGACCGCGGTGGCCGTGGCCGTGCGCGGGCCGGGGTCGAACACCGACAGCTCGCCGAACTGGTCGGAGGGGCCCATGACGGCCAGCACGTTCTCGCGGCCGTCAGGGGAGCGCCGGGACAGCTTGATCTTGCCGCTCAGCACGATGTACAGGCTGTCGCCCGGCTCGCCCTCGTTGAACACGACCCGACCGCGGGGCAGGGTGATCGTCTCCAGACGGCTGGCGACGGGGTCGACGGCGTCCTCCGAGAGTCCCTGGAAGAGCCCCGACTGGGCCAGCACCTCGTCCACCACGATTTCTCTCCACCCCACCGTTCCGCGCTCGACCTGCGGGGCGTCGGCCCCGCATCCGTACGGAGTCTAGGCGGCTGTGCGCACGGTCACCCGTTCGGAGACACGCGGGGTGACCCACCGGGGTGAGGAACGGCCCCGGGAGCGACGCGGTGTGAGGGTCTAGACCAGCGGTTCGGTGCTCTGGCGGACCCGCGACCGACGGCGGCGGCGCCAGCGCGCCATCGCCCGGCGGATGCCGGAGGCGGCCAGCGTGTCCACCTCGCCCGGGGTCGCCGACTCGAGGAACTCGGCCACCTCGCGCGGGGACGTCGGACGGCGGAGGGGCTCCTCGACGCGTTCCATGACCAGCAGGAACGCGATGACCATCGGGGGGAAGAGGATGACGATGAGCGCGACCACGTCACCTCCCGGGTCCGGTCGCTGCTGAGCGGGCCTGTACAGCCATGGTGGCACGGCCCGGAGGGTGTCGCCGGTGACGCATACCCTCGACCGCGTGTCCACGCCGGCCTACGCCCGCCCCGCTGCGCGCCGTGCTCCCGCCCGACGTCCGGCCGCCGTGCCCTTCGACCCGGACGAGACGCCGCTGGCCCGCACCCGCCGCGCCCGCCGGATGGCCCGTGAGCTGGCCGTCATCCACCCCGACGCGCACTGCGAGCTCGACTTCACCAACGCCTTCGAGCTCCTCGTGGCCACCGTGCTGTCGGCGCAGACCACCGACAAGACGGTGAACAAGGTCACGCCGGTGCTGTTCGCGAGGTACCCCGACCCCGTGGCGCTCGCCGGGGCCGACCGGGCCGACCTCGAGGAGATCCTCAAGCCCACCGGGTTCTTCCGCGCCAAGGCCAACTCGGTGCTCGGCCTGGCGCAGGCGCTGGTCGAGCGCTTCGACGGCGAGGTGCCCGGCCGCATGGCCGACCTGGTCACGCTGCCCGGCGTCGGCCGCAAGACGGCGAACGTCGTCCTCGGCAACGCCTTCGGCGTCCCGGGGCTGACCGTGGACACCCACTTCGGCCGGCTGGTCCGCCGCTTCGGCTGGACCGCCGAGGAGGACCCGGTCAAGGTCGAGGCCGAGGTCGCCGAGCTGGTCCCCAAGCGCGACTGGACCATGTTCAGCCACCGCGTGATCTTCCACGGCCGGCGCGTCTGCCACGCCAAGAAGGCCGCCTGCGGGGCGTGCGGGCTGGCCCGCTGGTGCCCGTCCTACGGCATCGGCCCCACCGACCCCGAGGCGGCGATGAAGCTGGTCAAGACGCCCGCGGCGTCGGACACCGAGTGAGCGCCCGGCGCGCGGCCGCGCTGCTGGCGCTCGGGGTGCTGCTGTCGTCGTGCACCGCCTCGGCCGACGAGCCCGGGGCGCCCGAGCGGGCCACCGTCGCGGAGACGCGGACGGACCTGGCGGCCTGCCCGGAGCAGCCCGGCACGCCGGCCGCCGACGGCGACCTGTCCGGCGTCGCGCCGATCGAGTGCTTCAGCGGCGGCACCCTCGACCTCGGCCGCGCCCCGGGCGTGCCGACCGTGCTGAACCTGTGGGCGAGCTGGTGCGGCCCGTGCCGCGAGGAGCTGCCGCTGGTGCAGCAGCTCGCCGACGCCGCCGGGGACCGCGTCCGGGTCGTGGGCGTGATCAGCCAGGACGGCGTCCCGCAGGCGGCGTCGTTCGCCGAGGACGCCGGCGTGACCATCCCCGGCGCCTTCGACGGGCACGGCGACGTCGCCGCGGCGCTCGGGCTGCGCGGCCTCCCGCACACGGTGTTCCTCGCCGCCGACGGGTCGGTGGCCTCCGTGCGGACCGGCGCGGTCGAGTCCCTCGACGAGCTGCGCGCCCTGGTCGCCGAGCACCTCGGGGTGCAGCTGTGACCGGCCTCCTGCCCGGCGCCGACACCACCGGCCTGCCGGACTACCTGCTGCGGCTGGTGGCCGCGGCGGCCGACCTCCCGCTGCGCCACCGCACGCAGACGGCCACCGACACCGCGCGCCGGTCCGCGGTGCTCGTCCTGTTCGGCGAGGGCCCGCGCGGCGCCGACGTCCTGCTCATCGAGAAGTCCGCGCTGCTGCGCACGCACGCCGGGCAGCCGGCGTTCCCCGGCGGCGGCGCCGACCCGGGGGAGGACTACCCGGTGGGCACCGCGCTGCGGGAGGCGCAGGAGGAGGCCGGCGTCGACCCGGACGGCGTCCGGGTGCTCGCCACGCTGCCCCAGCTGTTCCTCGGGCCGTCGGACAACCTCGTCGTCCCGGTCGTGGCGTGGTGGGACGACCCGCGCGACGTCGCCGTCGGCGACCCGCGGGAGGTGGCCCGGGTGGCCCGGGTGCCGCTGGCCGACCTCACCGACCCGGCCAACCGGTTCCGCGTGCGCCACCCGGCGGGGTACGTCGGCCCGGCGTTCGGCGTGGCCGGGATGGTCGTGTGGGGCTTCACCGCGGCGCTGCTGGACGCCGTCCTCGAGGCCGCGGGCCTCGCGCGGCCCTGGGACGTCCGCGACGTGCGCCCGCTGTCGGCGGCCGGTGCGCGGCCGGCGGCCGCGCCCGGGGCCCTGGGGGAGGGCGGCGCCGAGGACGCCGCCGCGCCGACGGTGGCCGACGGCACGACCGGGGACGCCGCGACAAGTACGGTTCCGCGGCGATGAGCAGGATCTGGACGCGCCGCCTCCCGGCGGCGCTGACCGGCGCGGTGCTGGCGGCCGGGGTGCTGGCCGGCTGCGGCTCCGGCGACGACGGCGGCGGTGCCGCGGCGCCGTCGAGCCCCGACGCGTCGCTCGGCACGGTCACCACGGCCGAGGACGGCGTCCAGGAGGTCACGATCCAGACGCCGGACGACTACGTGTTCGTCCCCGACACCTTCACCGTGGCGCCGGGGCGGGTCCGGCTGACCGTGCAGAGCACCGCCACGCAGGCCACCCACAACTTCCGCTTCACGCCCGGCGCCGGCGTCGAGGAGATCCCCGAGGAGATCCCGCTGCTGGCCGCGGGCGAGACGGAGACCATCGAGTTCGAGGTCACCGCCCCCGGCGACCACCCGTTCGAGTGCAGCTTCCACGTCCAGCTGGGCCAGACCGGCGTCATGACGGTGCGCGGCTGACCCATGTCGCTGGTCGACCTCGTCCTCATCGCGCTGGCCCTGGTCTTCGCCTTCTCCGGCTTCCGGCAGGGCCTGCTGGTGTCGGCCACCTCCTTCCTGGGCTTCCTCGGCGGCGCCGTGCTCGGCGCCCAGCTGTCCGGGCCCGTCGCCGACCGGCTCGACGGCTCACCGGTCACCCGGGTGTTCGCCGCGCTCGTCGTCGTCCTGGCGGGGGCGCTGCTCGGGCAGGTGCTGGCCGGGGCGATCGGGCGGGCGGTGCGCCGCCGGGTCACCTGGGAGCCGGCCGAGGTGCTCGACTCGGTCGCCGGCGCCGTGGTGTCGGCGATCGCGGTGCTGCTCGTGGCGTGGATGGTCGCCACCCCGCTGGCCACCGCGCCGTTCCCCGGGCTGGCCGGGCAGGTGCGCAAGTCGGCGCTGGTGCAGGCGGTGGACCGGGCCGTGCCCGACGGCGTCCGGTCGGTCTACGACTCGCTGCGCGAGGCGATCGACCGGCGTGGGCTGCCCGACGTCCTGGACCCGCTCACGCCGACCCAGGCCCGCGAGGTCGAGGCGCCGGACGCGACGCTGGCCGCGAGCCCGGTCGTCGGGCAGGTGCAGGGGTCGGTCGTGAAGATCAGCGGCATCGCGCCGTCGTGCTCGCGGCAGATCGACGGCTCCGGGTTCGTCTACGCGCCCGGCCGGGTGATGACCAACGCGCACGTGCTCGCCGGCGTGGACGCCCCGGTCGTCGAGGCCGAGGGCGAGGAGTACGAGGCGACGCCGGTGTACGTCGACGAGGAGGTCGACGTCGCGGTGCTCGCCGTCCCGGACCTCCCGCAGGTGCCGCTGGCCTTCGCCCCGCAGGTCGCCGGCACCGGCGACGACGCGATCATCATGGGCTACCCGGGCGGCGGGGGGCTGTTCATCGGCCCGGCGCGCGTGCGCGACGAGGGCCCCATCAGCGGCCCGGACTTCCGCGACACCCGCACCGTGCAGCGCGACGTCTACGCGCTCTACGGCGAGGTCCGCGCCGGCAACTCCGGCGGGCCGCTGTTCGACCCGGCCGGGCAGGTCCTCGGCGTCGTGTTCGCCTCGGCGATCGACGACCCCTCCACCGGCTACGCGCTCACCGCCCAGCAGGTCGCGCCCGCCGCCACCGCCGGCGCCACCGCCACCGCCGAGGTCGACACCGGCCCGTGTGAGTGAAGGACCCCGCTGCCCCTCCACCGCTCGCCGGCCCGCGGTGGGCCCCTGCAGCGGGGCCGCCGCTGACCGGGAGAGGCTGTCAGCCGGCCGCCCAGCCCGCGATCGCCGCCGTGACCTCGGTGGCGGCCTCCTCGGGCGGGAAGTGGCCGATGCCGGGGAGCTCGCACCACTCGTAGGCGCCGGCCACGTAGCGGCCCGAGCCGCGGGCGGTCCGCGGCAGCAGCAGCGGGTCGGCGTCGCCGTGCAGCTGCAGCGTCGGCGCGGTGACCGGCGCGGCCATGCGGCGGGCGTAGCGCAGCCCGTCCGGCCGCAGCTGGGAGCGCCCGGCCCAGCGGAAGTACTCCATGGCCCCGTAGGCCGCCTGCGGGATCCGCGCCGCCGACCGGTACCGCTCGACGGCCTCGGCGAAGTCGGCGGTGTGCGTCCAGTCCCGCCCGGCCCAGTTGCGCAGGAACTCGGCGACCGGGTCGTCGTCGGTGCGGGTGAGCCGCCGCTCGGGCAGCCGCGGGACCTGGAAGCCCAGCACGTGCCGCAGCGCCCGCCGCTGGGCGGGGTCGCGCAGCCCGTTGCGCAGCAGCCGCGGGTGGGCCATCGAGACGACGACGAGGCGGCGCACGCTGCGCGGGTGCAGCGCGGCCATCGTCCAGGCGACCAGCCCGCCCCAGTCGTGCCCGACGACGACGGCGTCCCGCTCGCCGAGGGCGCGGACCAGGGCCGCGACGTCGTCGGCCGCCGTCGGCAGGTCGTAGCCGCGCGGCGGCTTGTCGCTGGCGCCGTAGCCGCGCAGGTCCGGCGCGACCGCCCGGAAGCCGGCCGCGGCGAGGACCGGCAGCTGCGCGCGCCAGGTCCACCAGAACTGCGGGAACCCGTGCAGCAGGAGCACCAGTGGGCCCTCGCCGGCCTCGGCCAGGTGCAGCCGGACGCCGTTGGCCGAGACGTCGCGGTGGATCCAGGAGCCGGGCAGCAGGACGCTGGTGGCGTCGGGACGCTCGTCGGCGGGAGCGCCTCCGGACCTCGCGGCGCTCAGACCAGGTAGGTGTCGGGGGAGCGTCGCTCGACGCGCCCGTTGCTCACCGTCGGCAGCGCACGGCGCCGCTGGCCCGGCTGCTCGCGGTGCATGACCTCGGGCAGCTCGCGCAGCGACTCCAGGGTCCGCTCCGGCTTGTCGATCCGCTTGATCATGCGCACGCCGACCAGTGCGGCGAGGCCGGCGATCAGCAGCAGGCCCGCGGTGACGATGAGGTAGGAGATCCAGCGGGGCAGGCCCAGCCAGGTGAACAGCTCGGCGAGCATGATGAACAGGAAGATGCCGGCGAAGGCCACGAGCACCCCGGCGGCGGCGAACAACCCGCCGCTGATGCCGGCCTTCTTCGCCGAGCGGCCGATCTCGGCCTTGGCCAGCTCGATCTCCCCGCGGATCAGCGTGGAGACGTCGGCCATGGCGCTCTGCACCAGCACGCCCACGGAGGGGTCGGCGCTGACGGCATGCCGCCCGGCGGGCTGGGTGGTCGACGCGCTGTGGGCCACGGGGGCTCCTCCCTGGTCGGACTGGATCGGCGGCCGCGGACGGCCTGGGGAGGATCTTGCCCCGTCACCGCCCGGATCACGCACCCGGAACCCGATCGGGCGCCCGGGACGCGGGAGGCCCTCCGCACGTCCTGCGCGCCAGGACGTGCGGAGGGCCTCCGGTGCCTCAGTCCTCGGAGCCGCTGGTGGCGGGCAGCTTGTCCTTGATCAGGTTCATCACCGAGGAGTCGGTCAGCGTGGTGACGTCACCGAGCTCGCGGTTCTCGGCCACGTCGCGCAGCAGCCGCCGCATGATCTTGCCCGAGCGGGTCTTGGGCAGCTCCTGGACGACCATGATCTGGCGCGGCTTGGCGATCGGCCCGATGTCCTTGGACACGTGCGTGCGCAGCTGCTGCACCAGGTCCTCGCCGGAGTCCTGGGCCGACCCGCGGAGGATGACGAACGCGACGATGCCCTGCCCGGTGGTCGGGTCCGACGCGCCGACGACCGCGGCCTCGGCGACGGCGGGGTGGGCGACCAGCGAGGACTCGACCTCGGTGGTGGAGATCCGGTGGCCCGAGACGTTCATGACGTCGTCGACCCGGCCGAGCAGCCAGATGTCGCCGTCGGCGTCCTTCTTGGCCCCGTCGCCCGCGAAGTAGACCTCCTTGCCGAACCGCGACCAGTAGGTGTCGACGTAGCGGTCGTCGTCGCCCCAGATGGTGCGCAGCATCGACGGCCAGGGCTGGGTGAGGACCAGCAGGCCGGTGCTGTCGTCGCCGAGCTCGTTGCCCTCGTCGTCGACGACCTTGGCCGAGATGCCGGGGAACGGCGTCTGCGCCGAGCCGGGCTTGAGGTCGGTGACGCCGGGCAGCGGCGTGATCATGTGCGCGCCGGTCTCGGTCTGCCACCAGGTGTCGACGATCGGGCAGCGGCCGCCGCCGATGTTCTGGTGGTACCAGAGCCACGCCTCGGGGTTGATCGGCTCCCCGACCGAGCCGAGCACCCGGAGCGAGGTGAGGTCGAAGCCGGCGGGGATGTCCTCGCCCCACTTCATGAAGGTCCGGATCACCGTCGGGGCGGTGTAGAGGATCGAGACGCGGTACTTCTCGATCAGCTCGAACCAGCGGCCGCGGTGCGGGGTCTCCGGGGTGCCCTCGTACATGACCGACGTCGCCCGGTTGGCGAGCGGCCCGTAGACGATGTAGCTGTGGCCGGTGACCCAGCCGACGTCGGCGGCGGTCCAGTAGACGTCGGTGTCGGGCTTGAGGTCGAAGGTCGCCCAGTGCGTGTAGGCGACCTGGGTGAGGTAGCCGCCGGAGGTGTGCAGGATGCCCTTCGGCTTCGCCGTCGTCCCGGACGTGTACATGATGTAGAGCGGGTGCTCGGCGTCGAAGGCCTCGGGCGTGTGCTCGGGCGACTGCCGGTCGACGACGTCGTGCCACCACAGGTCGCGGCCCTCGGTCCACTCGACGTCCTGCTCGGTCCGCCGGACCACCAGCACGTTGCGGACGCCCTCGGTGCGGCTGACGGCGTCGTCGACGGCGGGCTTGAGCGCGCTGGGCGCCCCGCGCCGGTAGCCGCCGTCGGCGGTGACCACCAGGACGGCGCCGGCGTCGGTGATCCGGCTGGCCAGTGCGTCGGCGGAGAAGCCGCCGAAGACGACCATGTGGACGGCGCCGATGCGGGCGCAGGCCAGCATCGCGACGATCGTCTCGGGGATCATCGGCATGTAGATGGCGACCCGGTCGCCGGCCTGCACACCGAGCTCGAGCAGCGCGTTGGCCGCGCGGCAGACGTCCTCGGTGAGCTGGGCGTAGGTGATCGTGCGGGTGTCGCCCGGCTCGCCCTCCCAGTGGTAGGCGACCTGGTCGCCGTGGCCGGCCTCGACGTGCCGGTCCAGGCAGTTGTAGGCGACGTTGAGCTTCCCGCCGACGAACCACTTGGCGAACGGCGGGTCGGTCCAGTCGAGGACCTCGTCCCACTCCTGCGTCCAGCTCAGCCGGCGCGCCTGGGTCTCCCAGAACGCCAGCCGGTCGGACTCGGCCTGCTCGTACACGTCCGGGCCCACGTTGGCGGACGCGGCCAGCTGCTCCGGCGCCGGGAACCGGCGGCCCTCCGACCCGGTCGACTCGCTCACGTGTGCTCCCTCCGTCTCGTCGGTGCGCACGCCGTGCCGGCGGCGTGTCCCAGCACACACCGTAGGGGGCCGGGCCGCCCGCGGGGCCGGGGACCGCAACGTCGTTGCAGCAGACTGGGGCCGTGGACGGCGGACCCCAGGCGGTCGTGGCGGCCCGGGTGCCCGGCGCCGCCGGCCTCGGCCTGCTCGCCCCGCCGTCGGCACGCCCGTTCCCGGCCACTCTGCTGGCCGACCCGGACTGGACCGCGGAGCGGGTCGCCGCGCTGGGCCGCCGGTACCGCAGCACCGACCGGCGGGTGCTCGCGACCGTGTGGTGGTACTCGGCGTCGGCGGTGCTGCTGACCCCGGTCGCCGCCGGGCTGGCCACCGGCCGGCCGCTGTCGGCGCGGCTGGCCGACGCCACCCTGTACGGGATGGCCGGCGGCGCGGTGCTGGCCGGGGTGTCGCGGGCGCCCGCGGGCCCGGACCCGGCGGGGGAGCTGCGGGAGGCGCTGGCGTCGGCGGTCGCCGCGGTGGCCGCGGCCGGCGGGCTGCGCGAGCGGCCGCTGTGGGCGGTGGCCACCGACTCGCTGGCCGGCCGGCTGCTCGCCGTCGGCCGGGCGCTCGGCGACGTCGAGACGGTCACCGCGCTGGCCGCGCCGCTCGCCGCGGCCGTCGGCGACCCGATGCCCGCACCCCGCTACACCGACGTCGGCGGCGTCCGGTTCGTCCGCCGCGCCTCCTGCTGCCTGCTGTACCGGCTGCCCGGCGAGGCCCTGTGCACCGCCTGCCCCGGCCGGCCGCCGGCGGACCGGCGGGTGCTGCTGGAGGCCGCCGCCGGCCTGTGGTGAGTCAGCGGTCCAGCGCGCGGGCGATCGCGGCGCGCAGGTCCCCGACGCCCTCTCCGGTCAGGGCCGAGACCGGCACCGCGTCGGGGTAGGCGGTGCACAGGGCCGCCATCCACTCCGGCGGGGCGACGTCGGCCTTGTTGAGCGCCAGCAGCTCCGGGTGGTCGCGCGCGCCGATCTCGTAGAGGACCCCGCGCACCGCCGTCACCTGGCCCATGGCGTCGGGCGCGGACGCGTCGACGACGTGCAGCACCAGGTCGGCCTCGGTGACCTCCTCGAGCGTGGCGCGGAAGGCGTCGACCAGCTGGTGGGGGAGGTGGCGGACGAAGCCGACGGTGTCGGTGAGCGTGTAGGGCCGGCCCTCGGGGGTGACCGCCCGGCGGACGGTCGGGTCGAGGGTCGCGAACAGCGCGTCCTGCACCAGGACGTCGGCGCCGGTCAGCCGGTTGAGCAGCGCCGACTTCCCGGCGTTGGTGTAGCCGGTGAGCGCCACCGAGGGCACCCGGTTGCCCCGGCGGCGACTGCGGGTGCGCTGCCGCCGGGCGGCGGTCTGCTGCACCTGGCGCCGCAGCATGGTCATGCGCCGGCGCACGTGGCGGCGCTGGGACTCCAGCCGCTGCTCGCCGGGGCCGCGCACCCCGGTCCCCGCGCCGCCGGCGCTCCGCCCGCCGCCGATCCGCGAGAGCTCCGTCCCCTGCCCCTGCAGCCGCGGGAGCTGGTAGGCGAGCTGGGCCAGCTCCACCTGGGCGCGGCCCTCGCTGCTGCGCGCGTGCTGGGCGAAGACGTCGAGGATGAGCGCCGTCCGGTCCACCACGCGCGCGCCGACCCGGTCCTCGAGGTTGCGCACCTGGGCCGGGGACAGGTCGCCGTCGGCGATGACCAGCCCGGCGCCGCGGTCGCGGACCAGGTCGGCCAGCTCGGCGACCTTCCCCGACCCGAGGAACGTCGCCGGGTCGGGGTGCGGCCGGGCCTGCACCATCCGGCCCACCACGGCCACGCCGTCGGTGTCGGCCAGCCGCTCCAGCTCGTCCAGCGGGTCGACCGCGTCCGCGTCGGCGTGCAGTCCCAGCAGCACCGCCCGGGGTGGCTCCGCGCCGTCCCCGGCCGCCGTCCCCTCCTGCTGCGTCCCGAGCAGCCACGTGCCTGGCATCCCGGCCTCCCCGGCCGTGCGGGCCGGGGAGGCCGGGCCGTCCTGGCCCGGGTGTCCCGGCCCGGTCAGCCTCGCCGGTCGGCTCCCGGACCGCCACCGGGCAGGAAGAGCATCGAGTCGCCGAACTCGTGCCACAGCCAGCCGCCGGCCGCGGCCGCCCCGTAGGCGCGCGTGACCAGGTCCCGGCCGGCCACCGCCTCCAGCAGCAGCAGGTGGCTGGTCTCGGGCTCGTGCAGCCCGGTGACCAGCCCGGTGACCGCGCGGGCCGGCCGGTCCGGGCCCAGCACGAGGTCGGTCCAGCCCTCGCCGGGCCGGGTGACGCCGTCCTCGCCGGTCACCGTCTCCAGCGCCCGCGTGACGGTGGTGCCGACGGCGACCACCCGCCGCCCGGCCGCCCGTGTCGCGGTGACCAGCCGCGCGGTGACCTCGGGGACCCGGTAGCGCTCCGGCGCCGGCGGCTCGTGCAGCTCGGGGCTGGAGACGCCCGCGTGCAGCACCAGCGGCACCACCGGGACGCCGCGGGCCATCAGGCGCACCAGCAGGCGGTCGGTGAACGGCCGGCCGGCGCTGGCGTTCTCCGCGCTGCCCGGCTCGGTGGCGTAGACGTTCCGGACGTCGTCGAGCGCGACCGGACCGCGCAGGTGGCGGTAGCGGACCGGCTCGCCGTGCCGGGCGAGGTAGGCGGGGAGGGCGACGGCCGGCGCGGCGACCGCCCGCCACAGCCGGCCGGGGCGCGCGGGATCGGGGAACCCGCCGCGCAGGACCAGCCGGACGCCGTCGGGCAGCAGGAGCACGGCGCCGGGCTCGAGCCCGGTCTCGGGGCCGTCGTCGGCGGGGCGGCGGACCTCGACCACCCAGGTCCCGTCGTCGAGCGTGGTCGAGACGTGCACCGGCGTGCGGGTGTCGTCGGCGCGGCGGGCGGTGAGGCGGGCCGGCAGCGTCGCGGAGGTGTTGACCACGACCAGGTCGCCGGGCTCGAGCAGGCCGGGCAGGTCGCGGAACCGGGCGGAGGTGAGGCTGCCCGGGCGGACGGCCATCAGCCGCACGCCGTCCCGGGCCAGCCCGCGGCGCTCCGGCGGCTCGCCGGCCTCCGCCCCCATGGGCACGGCGAGGGCGGTCACCGGGACACCGCCGACGGCACCAGGTCGGCCAGGCGCACCCGCGGGCCGGGCAGGTCCCCCTCGAGCAGCGTCAGCAGCGCCGCGGCGACGTCGGCCGGGTCGGCCAGGCCGGCCGGGTCGGCGCCGGGGTCGGCGGCGGCGTGCATGTCGGTGGCCATGTCGCCCGGGTCGACGGCGACCACGCGCAGCGCCGGGTGCTCGACGGCGAGCACCGCGGTGAGCAGGTCGAGCGCGGCCTTGCCCGCCCCGTAGCCGCCCCAGCCGGCGTAGGGCTCGACGGCGGCGTCGCTGCTGACCGACACGACCGTCCCGCCGGCGCGCTCCAGCGCGGGCAGCACCGCCTGCACGAGTGCGACCGGGGCGACGGCGTTGGTCCGCAGCAGGTCCTCCAGCACGGCCGGCGGGAGGTCGGCCAGCCGCGGCAGCGGGACGGGACCGAGCGCGGAGGCGTTGTTGACCAGCAGGTCGAGGCGGTCGCCGGCGGCGGCGGCCAGCGCGGCGCGGTGGGCGGGGTCGGCGACGTCGCCCGGCACGGCGGTGACCAGGCCGGGGCGGGGGAGCCCGGCGACGGCGGCAGCCAGCCGGCCGGCGTCCCGGGCGTCGACGACGAGCCGCCACCCGCGGCGGGACAGCTCGGTGGCGAGGGCGAGCCCGAGGCCCCGGGAGGCCCCGGTGACCAGTGCGGTGGGTGTCATGTGGCTACCGTGGATCCTGAAGTCGACTTGAGGTCAAGGGGGCGCCGTGGAGCTGCTCGCGATCGGGGAGGTGGCCGCCCGGTCCGGCCTCGCGCCGTCGGCCCTGCGGTACTACGAGGCCGAGGGGCTCATCGCCGCGAGCCGCACCCCCGGCGGCGCGCGGCGCTACCCCCGCTCGGTGCTGCGCCGGCTGGCGTTCGTCCGGGCGGCGCAGAACGTCGGGCTGTCGCTGCCGGAGATCCGCGAGGCGCTGGCGACACTGCCCGACGGGCGCACGCCCTCGGCGCGCGACTGGGCGCGGCTGTCCCGCGGCTGGCGGGACCGGCTCGACGCGCGGATCGCCGCGCTCGAGCAGCTGCGCGACGGGCTGAGCTCCTGCATCGGCTGCGGCTGCCTGTCGCTGACCTCGTGCGCGCTGTCCAACCCGGGCGACGCCGCGGCGGCGGAGGGTCCCGGTGCCCGGCGGCTGTCCCCGCTGCTGCGCCGCGTGCCGCCGGCCGGCCGCGCGGGCTGAGCGCACCTCGCGGGGCCCGCCGGGGGCGGGCATGATCCGGACGGGACCGAGTCGCGGGACGCCGCCGGGGAGGACAGCCGCATGACCCTCATGCCCGCCGCCTTCATCGGCCACGGCAACCCGATGAACGCCCTGGAGCGCAACCGCTACACCGACGCCTGGCGGGCCTTCGGCCGCGCGGTGCCCCGGCCGCGGGCGATCCTCGTCGTCTCCGCGCACTGGTACGTGCACGCCACCGCGGTGACGGCGATGCCGCGCCCGCGCACCATCCACGACTTCTTCGGCTTCCCGGACCGGCTGTTCGACGTCTCCTACGACGCCCCGGGGCTGCCCGAGCTGCACGAGCAGGTGTCCGACGTCGTGTCCCCCACGTGGGTGGGCGCCGACCTCGACAGCTGGGGGATCGACCACGGCGCCTGGTCGGTGCTGGTGCACGCCTTCCCCGACGCGGACGTCCCGGTGGTGCAGCTGTCGATCAACGCGCTCAAGGGCCCGGACTACCACCTGCAGATGGGCGCGGCCCTGGCGCCGCTGCGCGAGGACGGCGTCCTGGTGATCGGCAGCGGCAACGTGGTGCACAACCTCGGCGGGGTCAGCCGAGCGCTGCCCGACGCCGGCTTCGACTGGGCGCAGCGCTTCGACCAGGCCGCGCGCGAGGCCATGCTCACCGACCCCGGCGCGGTGGGCCGCCTGGACGGGCACCGGGACTTCGACCTCGCCGTCCCCACGCCCGACCACTTCCTGCCGCTGCTCTACGTCGCCGGCATGGCCGGGGCCACGGGGACGACGGCGGACGTGCTGGTCGACGGCTACGCCTACGGGTCGCTGTCGATGACCTCCTACACGGTCGGCATGCCGGCGCCCGGTGCCGAGGGCGGCGGCTTCGCCGCGCCGCTGCCCGAGGGGCCCCCGCCGGACGGCGCCAACATCTAGCCGCCGCCGGACCGGCCACCGGTTCACCCCGGAGCGTGACGACGGGCCGACCGAACGGAGGGGTCCGTCACCGATCGACGTCACGGTCGTTCCCCCCGGACAGTGACGCCGCTCATGTCCTGACATCCCCGGGGGGTCCCGTTGTCGTCCGCTCGCCGTTCCCCGTCCCGCAGGCCCCGTGGCCACCGGGCGCTGCTCGTCGCCGGCCTGGTCGCCGCGGCGGTCGCGGTGCCCGGGGTGGCCACGGCCGCGCCGGGCGGCACCCCCGCCGATCCGCTGGAGGGCGTCGTCACGACGCTCGAGCAGGCCGTGACCGGGCAGGGCGGAGACGCCGCCGAGCCCCCGGCGCTGCCCGGCACCGACGCGCTCCCGCTGCCGGGCGCCGACCAGGAGGTGCCCGCCGAGCCGGCCCCTGCGGAGCAGGGCCCGGTCCCGCCGCTGCCGGAGGCGCTCGTGCAGGGCCTGCAGTCCGCGCTCACGCCGCTCGGCGTGCCGGAGCACTGCGTCCAGGGGGTGGCCGACGGCGTGCAGGGCCTGCTCGACGGCGTGCTGTCCCAGGACCCCGCGGCGGCCGTCGAGGAGCTGGTCACGGGGCTGCAGGGGGCACTGACCGGCCTCGCGTCCGGCCGGCCGCCGGCGCTGGACCCCGCGACGCTCGGGAGCGCCGCCGAGCAGGTGGCAGCCGACGTCGAGGAGTTGATCGCGGCGTTCCAGGCCTGCCTGCCCGCCCTCCCGGAGACCCCCGAGCCCCCCGCGCCGGAGCCCACGCCCACGCCCACGCCCACGCCCGAGGCGCCGCACGCCGCGCCGGTCGCCGCGCCCGTGGCCGACCAGCCGGTGCAGTACCTCGGCTACGCGCCGACCGGCGGGGACGAGGGCGTCGAGACCGAGGGTCCGGGCGCCGTCGTCCCGCTGGCCGCCCTGGGCGGTGCCCTCCTGGTCGGCGGCGGCGCCGGTGCCGCCGTCTCCCGGGCCCGGTCCCGTGCGGTCGGTCGCTAGGGAGCTCTCGGGCCAGCGCCTGCCGCTGCTGGTCCTCCTCGTCGTCGTCCTCGCCGGGGCCGGCGTGTTCGTGTGGACGGGGCGCCCGGCGGCCGACGCGGCCGTGGCGCCCCCCGCCACCTCGCTGGTGGCGGTGCCGGCGACCGGCGAGGTGCCCGCCCTGCCGGCCGCCGGCACCCCGGCCGCGGGCCCGGTCGTGCCGGCGCGGATCGCCGTCCCGGCCATCGACGTCGACACCGCGGTCGAGTCCCGCGGGACGGTGCGGTACGGGAACCCGTTCACCGGCCGGGCCGTCGACGGCTACGGCGTGCCCGAGTCGATGCGGACGACGTCGTGGTGGTCCGACGGGCCCGCGCCCGGGTCCGGGCGGATGGCCGTCGTCCTCGGCCACGCCGGGGCCGGGGGCGGCGCGGTGTTCGACCGGCTGCCGGAGCTGTCCCCCGGCGACGAGGTGGTCCTGGTGGACGCCGGCGGCGCCTGGCTGCGGCTCGAGGTGCTCGGCGACCCGGTGACCGGGCTGGACAAGGCCACCTCCGCCCTCGCGGACACGCTCAACGGGCACCCCGCGGGCGCCGACCTCGCGCTGGTCACCTGCGGCGGCGAGTTCGACGAGTCCGCCGGCGCCAGCGAGGACAACACCGTCGTCTTCGCCCGGGTCGTCTAACCGGCCGCGGTGCCGCTCGCCCGCCCGCCCGGATCACCCGGCGCCGGGCGGGCGGCGTCGCTGATCCGCGGGAACGGCCGGGTGGAGAAGACGACCTCCACCGGGAGCCCGAAGAACTCCGCGATGCGCAGCGCCAGGTGCAGGCTGGGGTTGTACTCGCCGCGTTCCAGGTAGCCCACCGTCTGGTAGTGGACGCCGAGGGCGTCGGCGAGCTCCCGCCGGGTCACGCCCTGCTCGGCCCGCAGCAGGGCGATCCGGTTGTAGACCGCGTCCTGACCCCGGTCGGTGGTCACCGCACCCACTGCAGCGAGGCCTCGCGGGCCGCCTCGACCTGCGACCCCGACTGCCGGCGGGCCATCCGGCGCAGCACCCGCGGGGTGACCAGCGCCCCGGACACCGCCCAGGCGGTGAGCACCAGCACCGTCGTCCCGGTGCGCCACGAGTCGCCCACCTCGAGGGTCACCGCGGCGTCGGGCAGGAAGGCCGACCGCAGGCCGAGGCCGATCCAGTACACGGGGAACACCTGCGCGACCCCCTGCACCCAGCCCCACAGCGACTGCAGCGGGAAGAAGATCCCCGAGATCGCGGTGAGGACGAGGATCGGCAGCATCCCCCAGGAGCCCACCTTCTGGGTGCTGGGGACGACCGAGCCCAGCAGCATCCCGAGCGGCAGCGTCGCCAGCAGGCCGAGGACGACGACCCACGCCACCGTGAGCCAGCCGGCGGCCCCGCCGTGCATCAGCCCGTCGAAGAGCAGGAAGCTGGGCACGAGGATCGTGAGCAGCGACGGCAGCAGGTTCAGCGACTGGTAGGTGAGCTGCCCGGTGACGTAGCCCTGCATGCCGTGGGGCAGCGCCTTGTGCCGCAGGAGCGTGCCGTCCTCCCGCTGCATGGCCAGGTCGAACGCGGGGCCGATCACCAGGCCGAAGGCCAGCAGCCCGCCGAGGATGCTCGGCAGCGCGTACGTCGGGTAGGTCAGCCCGGTGTCCCCGATCTCGTCGTCCCGGTTGAACCACAGCAGGAGCAGCGTGCCCAGGGCGGTGAACAGGTAGAACCCCTGGTCCTGCGGGCTGCGCACGCTCTGCACGAACTCCCGCCAGCCCCGGCGCAGGCCCAGGGCGATCGCGTTCCGGGTCGGGTTCACCGCGTGACCTCCTCCAGGGCGGGCCCGGGCCGGAGGCCGGCCTCGGAGCGCTGCACCATCGCCAGGTAGGTGTCCTCGAGGCTCGCCCGCCGGACCTCCAGGTCGGTCAGCTCGTCGCCGTGCTGCTCGACGAGCCGGCGGACGAAGGGGACGACGTCGGTGGTCGGGTGCACGAAGCGCTCGGAGCCGCAGGCCCAGCGCACCTCCGCGGTGCCGGCGACCCGGCGGCCGAGCTCCTCCGCGCTGCCGTCGGCGACGATCCGGCCGCCGGCCAGGATGAGGATGCGGTCGGCCAGCTTCTCCGCTTCGGCGAGGTCGTGCGTGGTCAGCAGGATGCTGGTGCCCTCGAGGTCGGACAGCCGGTGCACCAGCTCGTGGAAGTCGCGGCGGGCCTGCGGGTCGAACCCGGCGGTCGGCTCGTCGAGGAAGAGCAGCTCGGGGCGGCCGATGATGCCGACCGCGACGTCCAGCCGCCGCCGCTGCCCCCCGGAGAGGGTGACGATCTTGCGGTCGGCGTGCTCGGTCAGCCCGACGGTGTCCAGCAGCCGGCCGACGTCGTACGGGCGGGGGCGGTCGGGCGTCGAGTACGGCGCGTAGTAGCCGCCGAGCTGGGTCAGCAGGCGGCGGGGCGTCCACCGGGCGTGGTCGCGCCAGGACTGCAGGACCACGCCCACCCGCGCCCGCCACGCGTCGCCGGCGCGCGCCGGGTCCTCGCCGAGCACCCGGACGTCCCCGGCCGAGCGGACCCGGAAGCCCTCGAGGACCTCGATCGTCGTCGTCTTCCCGGCGCCGTTGGGGCCGAGCAGGCAGACCACCTCGCCGGCGGAGACGGTGAGGTCGACGCCGGACAGCACCTCGTTCGTGCCGTAGGTCATGCGCAGGTCGCGCACCTCGACGACGGGGGCGGACACCGGAGGGGACACGGGCATCAGGGCCTCCGAGGAGGGGAGCCGGCGGTGTCCCGTGATAGTAGGACTACTACATCCGCAGCGGAAGTGCTGCGGCGGCCAGGACCTCGGCCCACATCGCGCAGGCCGCGGCGCCCGGGTGGAAGCCGTCGTCGGCGAACAGCCCGGGACCGTCGAGCGGTGGCGCGGGGGCGTGCCGGACGCCCGGGCGGGCCAGGCGCCCCAGCTCGGCGTCGAGCGCCCGGGCCTGGCGGCCGAGCACCCCGCGCAGCGGCTGCGGGAGGGTGGGGAAGCGGCCCAGGTCCGGCAGCCCGGCCAGCACGACGACGCCGCCGGGCGCGGTGAGCGGCGTCAGGGCGCCGAGCAGCGCGGTCACGTCGCGGCGCCAGGCGGCCCGGGAGCGCAGCCGCAGCGTGTCGTTGACGCCGAACGCGACCAGGACGACGTCGGCGGGCGGGCCGGCCGGCCCGGGGACCAGCAGCCCGAGTGCCTGCGCGACCGTCGTCCCGGTGCGCGCCGACAGCCGCCAGCGCACCTCGCGGCCGCTGCGCCGGGCGAGCGCGGCGGCGAACCGGGCGGCGAGCCCGTCCTCCTGCGTGGCGACGCCGACGCCCGCGGCCGGCGACTCCCCGACGACCGCCACGGTCAGCGGCGGCCCGTCGCCCGCCACGACGCCGGCGCGCGGCCCGGGCGCCTCCGGCAGCACCGGCGTGCGGCGGCGGACACCCGCGCCCTGGACCAGCAGCACCGGCGCCAGGGCGACCGCGAGCGCGCGCACGGGCTACAGCCGCGTCCCCAGGGCGACGACCTCGCCCACGACCCAGACGGCCGGCGGGCGGATGCCCTCGTCGGCCAGCGTCCCGGCCAGCCCGGCCAGCGTGGTGCGCACCGCGCGCTGGGTGGCCGTGGACCCGTCGGCGACGACGGCCACCGGCGTGTCCGGCGCCCGGCCGTGCTCGATGAGCGCCGCGGCGATCGCGCCGGCGGTGTCCACGCCCATGAGCACGACGACCGTGCCGCGCAGCCGCCCGAGCGCCGCCCAGTCCACCAGCGACTGCGGGTGGCCCGGCGGCACGTGCCCGGAGACGACGACGAACTCGTGGGTCAGCCCGCGGTGGGTGACCGGGATGCCGGCGAGCGCCGGCACCGCGATCGCGCTGGTCACGCCGGGCACCACCTCGACCGGCACGCCCGCGGCGACGCACGCCTCGAGCTCCTCCATGCCGCGGCCGAAGACGAACGGGTCGCCGCCCTTGAGCCGCACCACCCGCCGGCCGGCCAGCGCGTGCTCGACCAGCAGCGCGTTGATCTGCTCCTGCGCCATCGACCGGCCGCGCGGCAGCTTCGAGGCGTCGATGACCTCGACCTCCGGCGGGAGCGAGGCCAGCAGCGACTGCGGCGCCAGGTGGTCGGCCAGCACGACGTCGGCCTGCGCGACCGCCTGCTGGCCGCGGACGGTGATCAGTCCCGGGTCGCCCGGCCCGCCGCCGACCAGCACCACGCTGCCGGCCCGGCCGCCCTCCGGCTCGCGGGCGGCGCGGTCGCGGATGCTGCCGTCGCTCAGCCCGGCGACGACGGCGTCGCGCACGCCGACCGCCCGCTGCGGGTCGCCGCCACCGTGCACGCCGATCACCAGGTCGCCCTGCCGGCCGACGGCGGGCGTCCACACGCTGGAGGCCGACCGGTCGTCGGCGCGGGCGCAGAACACCCGCAGCCGCTCGGCCTCCTCGGCGACCGCGGCGTTGACGGCGGGGTCGTCGGTGGCGGCCACCGCGTACCAGGCGCCGTCGAGGTCGCCGGGCCGCCAGCCGCGGCGCACCCAGGTCAGCGAGCCGGGCGCGACCAGCGCCTCCAGCGCCGGGGTGACGGCCGGGCTGACGACGGTCACCCGCGCGCGGGCCTCGAGCAGCCCGGCCACCCGGCGGTGCGCGACCTGACCGCCGCCGACCACGACGACCCGGCGGTCGAGCAGGCGCAGGCCGACGGGGTAGACGACCCCGGACCCGGGGTCGACGGGCGTCGCGTTCACGGGACCTGTCCGCGGCCGGCGGACGGGGTCGGGTGGGTGCTCAGCGGGGCTCCTCCGGGACGGCGGCCGGTCCCGACGACGTCGTCGGCGTCGGGGACCTCGGCTCCAAGGATCGCAGCGAGGTCCGCGGCGAACGCACGCGAGGTCGCCGGGTCGCGCACGGCGACGCGGAGGTGGTCGGGGGACAGGCCGGGGAACGTGTCGCCGCGGCGCACCGCCCAGCCGCGCTCCCGCAGCGCCGCGCGCACCCGCCCGCCGCCGGGCACCCGCAGCAGCACGAACGACGACCGCGGCTGCCCGAGGACGGTCACGCCGGCCGGGAGCGCGGCCAGCAGCGCGGCCCGGTGGTCCGCCAGCTCGCGGGCGGCCGCGTCGGCCTCGGCGCGGGCGGCGGGGGTGGTGCAGGCGACCGCCGCGGCCAGCGCGGGCGTGGACAGCGGCCAGTGCGGCTGGGCGGCGGCCATGGCCGCGACCAGGTCGGCCGGGCCGAGCGCGTAGCCGACCCGCAGCCCGGCCAGCCCCCACGTCTTGGTCAGGCTGCGCACGACGAGCAGGCCGGGCAGGTCGGGACGGCCGACCAGCGACCCGGGCTCGCCGGGCACGGTGTCGGCGAAGGCCTCGTCGACCAGCAGCACCCGGCCGGGGCGGGCCAGCGCGGCGACGTCGTCGGCCGGGTGCAGCACCGACGTCGGGTTGGTCGGGTTGCCCAGGACCACGAGGTCGGCGTCGTCGGGCACGGGCCGCAGGCGGTAGGACGGCGGCTCCAGCAGCAGCCGCTCCACCGGGTGCCCGGCCGCGCGCAGTGCCGCCTCCGGCTCGGTGAACGACGGGTGCACCACCACCGCCCGCCGCGGCCGGACCGCGCGGGCGAGCAGCACGAAGGCCTCGGCGGCGCCGGCGGTGAGCAGCACCTCGGCGGGGTCGCGGCCGTGCGCGGCGGCCACCGCGGCGCGGGCCGGGCGGGCGTCGGGGTAGGCGGCGACGTCGTCGAGGGCCCGCCGCAGCACCGCCCGCAGCCACGGCGGCGGGGTGCCGGCGCGGACGTTCACGGCGAGGTCGGTGAGACCGGGGGCCAGCTCGAGGTCGCCGTGGTGGTCGAGGTCGATGCCGTCTGTCGCCCTCCGGGCTCCAACCGCGGCCACTTACCGTTCCCCGGTCGCGTGGAGCCGGTCCGTCTCCGCCGTCCGGAGGGCCTCCGGCCCCCCACCCGGCGAAGACACCGCTACCGCGGCGGTCACCCGCCCGCGCACGGTCTTGCCCACCACCAGCCGGGCGCCGCCGAGCAGGGCCGCGGCCTCGGCCACCGACGCCGTGCCCACCGCCGCGGCCACCCGTGCCGAGGGCGAGGGGACGGCGACCCGGGCGAGGTCCGCGGCGGGGTGGCCGGTCAGCGGCCAGCCGCGGGCGGCCGCGGCGGCGACCAGGCCGCGCTCGGCGGCGCGCGCGTCGAGGGTGGCCAGCCGCGCCACCCGGGCGCCCGGCGGCAGGACGGCGTCGACGGCGGTGAGCACCTCGTGCGCGGCCACCCCGGCGACCGCGCCGACGCCGACGGTCACGTCCACGGGGTCACGCCCGGCCGGTCGGGGAGGGCGGCGAGCAGCGCGGCCGCGTCGCGGGGGAGCGGGCCGTCGGCCAGCAGGCCGAGCTCGCGCAGCCGGGCGCCGACGGTGAGCGCCCAGGGCCGGCCGAGGCGGGCGCGGGCGAGCAGGTGGTCGTCGGCGAGGAGCTGCTCGGGCGGGCCCTGCACCACCCGCCGGTCGACGACGACGGCCACCTCGTCGGCCCAGGCCAGCGCCAGGTCGACGTCGTGCGTGCTCATCACCACCGTGGAGCCCGACGCCTGCAGCCGGTCCAGCGCCGCCAGGGCCTCGGCGACGGCGGAGGGGTCGAGGCCGGCGGTGGGCTCGTCGAGCAGCAGCACGCAGGGGCGCATGGCCACCGCGCCGGCGATCGCCACCCGCTTGCGCTCGCCGTAGGACAGCTGGTGGGTGGGCCGCCCGGCCAGGCCGTCGACGGCGAGCAGCGCCAGCGCCTCGGCCACCCGGGTGCGCACCTCGTCCTCGGGCAGGCCGAGGTTGAGCGGGCCGAAGGAGACGTCCTGGGCCACCGAGGCGCTGAACAGCTGGTCGTCGGGGTCCTGCAGGACCAGCTGGACCTCCTGCCGGTGCGCGCGCAGGCCGCGGCGGGTGTGGTGCAGCAGCGCGCCGTCGACGGCCACCCCGCCGGAGTCCGGGCGCAGCGCGCCGGACAGGCAGCGCAGCAGCGTCGTCTTGCCGGAGCCGTTGGCGCCCAGCACCGCCAGCCGGCGCCCGGCCGGGACGGTGAGCGAGGCGCCCTCCAGCACCCGGCGGCCGCGCTCGTAGCCGACGACGAGGCCCTCGGCGGTCAGCGTGCGGTGGCTCATGCCAGGACGCCCACGGCGACCAGCGCGGCGAGCCCCGCGGCGGTGGCGGCGAGGAAGCGGCGGGACGAGGGCCGGGACTCCGGCAGCACCCGCAGCCCGGTCTCCATCCCGCGGCCGGCCAGGCCCTCCTGCAGCCGGCGGGCGCGGTCGAAGGACCGGGTGAGCACCGCGGCGGCCAGCGCCCCCGAGGAGCGGTAGGAGCGGCGCCAGGTCGAGTGGCCCATGCGGGCGGTCTGCGCCTCGCGGATGGTGCGCAGGCTCTCCAGCAGCACGAACAGCAGCCGGTAGGTCACCCCGGCCACCTCGACCACGGCCGCCGGGACGCGCAGCCGGCGCAGCGCGGCCAGCAGGTCGGTCATCGGCGTGGTGGTGGCCAGCAGCAGCACCGCCGCACCCCCGGCGACCGAGTGCCCGACCAGCGCGCCGGCGCGCTCCGCGGCGTCCGGCGCCCAGCCGGGCCCGCCGTCGCCCACGGAGACGACGGCGGTCAGCGCCCCGACCGCGACGAAGGCCAGCGGCCAGCGCGCGGCGCGGCCGAAGGTGCGCGCCGGCACCCGCGCCGGGCCGAGCGCGAGGACGACGGCGGTGGCCGCGACCAGCACGCCGCCCGGCCACACCGGCAGCACCAGCGCGCAGACGACCAGTCCGCCGGTGAGCAGCAGCTTGTCCACCGGGGAGCGGGTGCGCCAGGCGCTGGCCCAGGCGGCGTCGTCGACCGCCAGCCCCGTCACGGCGCCTCGGGAGGCGGGGCGGCCTGCTGCTCCCGCGCCTGCCGCCGGCCGCGCAGCCGGCCCAGCACGTAGCCGAGCACGCCGCCGCCGAGCGCGGCCTGCAGGGCGAACAGCCCCGACTCGACCTCCGCGGAGGGGTTGGACACCGACTCGAACCACGGGGTGTAGCCGGACTCCTCGATCGCCTCGGTGGCCCGGCTGTCGGTGCCGGCGTAGTCGGAGGCGCCGCCGTCGAGGGCCAGCGGGAGGGCGAACAGCGCCACCACCGCGAGGACCAGCAGGGCGGTGACCAGGTGGCGGCGGGTCACCGGACCTCCTCCGGGGTGGCGGCGGGGCGCAGCAGGCCCAGGCGCTCGAGCTCGGGCCGGGCGTTGACGGTGAGCACCCGGAACAGCAGCACGCCGAGCAGGCCCTCGCCGACCGCCAGCGGCACCTGGGTGACCGCGAAGACGCCGAGGAACTTGGCCGCCGCGGCGAGGAGGCCGCCGTCGGCGTCGGGGAAGGCGAGCGCGAGCTGCAGCGACGTCGTGACGTAGGTGGCGAGGTCGGCCAGGGCGAGGGCGACGAACACGCCGGGCAGCAGCCCGGCGCCCAGCGCCCGCGCCAGCCGGTAGGCGCCGTAGCCGACCCACGGCCCGACGACGGCGAAGGAGAACGCGTTGGCGCCGAGCGTGGTGAGCCCGCCGTGCGCCAGCAGCAGCGCCTGGAACAGCAGGACGACGGTGCCGAGCAGCGCCATCACCGGTGGCCGGAACAGCACGGCCCCGGCGCCGGTGCCGGTCGGGTGGCTCGAGCTGCCGGTGACCGAGGGCAGCTTGATCGCGCTGAGCACGAAGGTGAACGCGCCGGCCGCGCCGAGCAGCAGCGTGGACTCCGGGTGCTCGCGCACCTCGGTGACCACCGCCCGGGCGCCGTGGACGACGAACGGCGCGGCGGCGATCGTCCAGCCGATCGCGTGCGGCGCGGGCAGGAAGCCCTCAGCGACGTGCATGGCGTGCCCTCTCCGGGACGGCCGCCGCGCAGGCGGCCACGAACCGTTCGGCCAGGGCCGGGGAGCCGGCCCAGTGCAGGTGCAGGTAGGAGGCGTGCACCGAGCCGGCGACGAACCCCTCGGGTGCGCCGCCGGGCCACCGCCAGGCCGGGGTCGGGCCGGCGCCGGGGAGCGCGTGCGTGCGGTGGAACTCGTGCCCGCGCACCCGGGTGCCGGCGCGGGCCAGCACGCTGTCGGACAGGGCGACCGCGGCGCGGTAGCCGAGGGTCAGCCGCGGCGTCATCGCCGTCGCGACGTCGAGGACGCCGCACATGGGCGTGCCGTCGAGCTCGCGGGAGAGGTAGAGCAGCCCGGCGCACTCGGCGGCCACCGGGCCGCCGCCGGCGGCGAGGGCCGCGACGGCGTCCCGCAGCGGGGTGTTGGCCGACAGCTGGTCGGCGTAGACCTCGGGGAACCCGCCGCCGACGACCAGCCCCGCGGTCCCCGCGGGCAGCGCCTCGTCGCGCAGCGGGTCGACGGGGACCACCTCGGCGCCGGCCGCGGCGAGCAGCTCGGCGTTCTCCGCGTAGCCGAAGGTGAACGCCGGCCCGCCCGCGACGGCGACCCGCGGCCGCCCGGCGACCGCGGTGACCTCGGCGGCCGGGTCCCACGGGGGTCCGTCGAGGCCGGGTGCGGACCGGGCCAGCCGCAGGACGGCGTCGAGGTCCACCGCGGCGCCGACCACCTCGCCGAGGCGGCGCACCGTGGCCAGCGCCTCGGTGGAGCGCTCGGCGGCCGGCACCAGACCGAGGTGCCGCGACGGCGTGCCGAGGGCGTCCAGCCGCCGGACCGCGCCGAGCACCGGCACCCCGGCCGCGTCCAGCGCCTCGCGCAGGATCGCCTCGTGCCGGTCGCTGCCGACGCGGTTGAGCACCACGCCGCCCAGGCGCACCCGCGGGTCGAAGGTGGCGAACCCGTGCACCAGCGCGGCGACGCTCTGCGCCTGCGCGCCCGCGTCGACGACCAGCACCACCGGCGCCCGCAGCAGCCGCGCGACGTGCGCGGTCGAGGCGAAGCCGGGCTCGACGTCGGGGGAGGTGGCGCCGTCGAACAGCCCCATCACGCCCTCGACGACGGCGACGTCGGCCCCGCGGGCGCCGTGCAGGAACAGCGGGACGACGCGCTCCTCGCCCTGCAGCACCGGGTCCAGGTTGCGGCCCGGACGGCCGGCGGCCAGGCCGGTGTAGCCGGGGTCGATGTAGTCGGGGCCGACCTTGTGCGGGGAGACGGCCAGCCCGCGGGCGGTCAGCGCGGCGACCAGCCCGGTGGCGATCGACGTCTTGCCCGCGTTGCTGCTCGGGGCGGCGACCACGATCCTCGGGACCCGGCCCACCCCGCTCACCACTCGATCCCCCGCTGGCCCTTCTGGCCGGCGTCCATCGGGTGCTTGACCTTGGTCATCTCGACCACCAGGTCCGCGGCGTCGACCAGCGCCTGCGGCGCGTCCCGCCCGGTGATCACGACGTGCTGGGTGCCGGGCCGGTGCGTGAGGGTCTCGACGACGTCGTCGACGTCCACCCAGCCCCACTTCAGCGGGTAGGTGAACTCGTCGAGGACGTAGAAGCGGTGCGCCTCGGCGGCCAGGTCGCGCTTGATCTGCGCCCAGCCCTCGGCGGCGTCGGCGGCGTGGTCGACCTCGGTGCCCTGCCGGCGCGACCAGCTCCAGCCCGAGCCCATCTTGTGCCACACCACCGGCCCGCCCTCGCCGGTCTGCTCGTGCAGCCGGCCCAGCGCGGTCAGCGCGTTCTCCTCGCCGACCCGCCACTTCGCGCTCTTGACGAACTGGTAGACCGCGACGGACCAGCCCTGGTTCCACGCCCGCATCGCCATGCCGAACGCGGCGGTGGACTTGCCCTTCATCTCGCCGGTGTGCACGACCAGCAGCGGCCGGTTGCGGCGCTGCCGGGTCGTCAGCCCGTCCTGGGGGACGACGGCGACCTGCCCCTTCGGCACCGTCAGGCCGCCTGTCGCACGGAGCGGACGGTGGCCGCGAGCGACTCGGCGGCGAGCTCCTCCAGCCGGAGGGTCCGCGCGCCGAGGTGGGTGCCGAGGACACCGGCGAGGCCCAGGCGCACCGGGCCGGACTCGCAGTCGACGACGACCGCCGCCGTGCCCGCCTCGGCCAGCCGCCGGGCGGTCGCGTGCGCGGCGCCGAGCGCGTCCGAGCCGCGCGCCCCGGTGGCCCGGCCGTCGGTGACGACGACCAGCAGGGGGCGCCGCTGGGGGTCGCGCACCCGCTCCACCCGCAGCGTCTCCTCCGCGCGCAGCAGCCCGGCGGCCAGCGGCGTGCGCCCGCCGGTGGGCAGCTCGCGCAGCCGCGCCGCGGCGGCCTCGACCGACCAGGTGGGCGGCAGCGCGAGGACGGCGTCGGCGCCGCGGAAGGTGACCAGGCCGACCTTGTCGCGGCGCTGGTAGGCGTCGAGCAGCAGCGACAGCACCGCGCCCTTGACCGCGCCCATCCGCGCCCGCGAGCCCATCGAGCCGCTGGCGTCGACGACGAAGAGCACGAGGTTGCCCTCGCGGCCCTCGAGCGTGGCCTGGCGCAGGTCCCCACGGGCGACCCGCAGGCCGGGGCCGGTGCGCCCGCGGGCGACCTGGTGCGGCGCGGCGGCGAGCACGGTGTCGACCAGGTGCAGCCGGGTCACCGGCCCGGACGGGCGGGTGGAGCCCACGACCCGCCCGCGCTCGGCGCGCGCCTTGGACCGCCGCCCGGCCGCGCCCGTCCCGACGCCGGGCACCTCGAGCCGGCGGGTGCGGAACGGGTCCGACGGCGCGACCGCGGCCCGCTCGGACGCCGGCGCCCCACCGCGCTCCTCGCCGCCCTCAGAGGAGCCCTCGTCGCGCGAACGGCTCTCCTCCGAACCGGAGGAGGCGCCGCCGTCCTGACCCTGGCCGTCGCCGGGAGGGGGCGGGGGAGCGCCGCCGTCGCCGGGGCCGTCCGGGGGAGGCGGGTCCTCGTCCGGGCGGCTGTCCTCGAGCGCCTGCTCGAGGGTGTCGTCGTCGAGGCCGGGCGCGTCGAACGGGTCGCGGCGCCGGCGGTGGGGGAGCGCCAGCCGGGCGGCGACCCGGACGTCGTCCTCGGTGACCGCGTCGCGGCCGGACCAGGCGGCGTGCGCGATCGCGGTGCGCGCGGTGACGAGATCGGCGCGCAGCCCGTCGACGTCGAAGGCGGCGCACACGGCGGTGACCTGGCGCAGCGCGCCGTCGGAGAGGACGACGTGCGGCAGGCGGGCGCGGGCGCCGGCGATCCGGGCGGCCAGCTCCGCCTCCTCGGCCTCCCACGCGGCGGCGAACCCGGCGGGGTCGGCGTCGTGGGCGAACCGGCGGCGGACCACCTCGGCGCGCTCGGCGGGGTCGCGCGGGGCGGCCACCTCCACGGTGAGGCCGAACCGGTCGAGCAGCTGCGGGCGCAGCTCGCCCTCCTCGGGGTTCATCGTCCCGACCAGCAGGAAGCGCGCCGCGTGCCGCACCGAGACGCCCTCGCGCTCGACGTAGGCGGTGCCCATGGCGGCGGCGTCGAGCAGCAGGTCGACGAGGTGGTCGTGCAGCAGGTTGACCTCGTCGACGTAGAGCACGCCCCGGTGCGCGGCGGCCAGCAGGCCGGGCTCGAAGGCCTTCACGCCCTCGGTGAGCGCCCGCTCGAGGTCCAGCGACCCGACGACGCGGTCCTCCGACGCGCCCACCGGCAGCTCCACCAGCCGGGCCGGGCGCGTGGAGCCGGGCACGCCGAGGTCGTGCGGACCGTCGGGGCAGGCCGGGTCCGGGGCGGCGGGGTCGCAGGCGAACCGGCAGCCGGGCACGACGGCGACCGGCGGCAGGACGGCGGCCAGTGCGCGCACCGTCGTGGACTTGGCCGTGCCCTTCTCCCCGCGCACGAGCACGCCGCCGATGGCGGGCGAGACGGCGTTGAGCAGCAGGGCCAGCCGCATGTCGTCCATGCCGACGACGGCGCCGAAGGGATACGTCATGCGGGTGCACGGGTCCTCTCCCCGGGTGTCCACGCCCGGAGGTGGCAGGAGGCGGCGGCGGGAGTTCCTGACTCCCCGGCACCTCGCGGGCGAGGTCTCCGGGTCACAGTGGCGGGACCGCGCCGGAGTCGCACCGGGCTTCCTCCACTGCCGTCGCTGTGGCCCGGTCATGGAACCACGCGACAGGACGGGCCGGGAGGCCGGGCGGCGACTTGACGGAACGGAAAGAGACGGTCCACACTTTCCGGCATGGAAAACGACGCGATCGACCGCGACACCGCCGCCGCGCAGCTCGCCGCGCTGCGGGCCGACCGGGAGGCGCTGGCCGACCGCGTGCTGCAGCCGTGGTGGTACGACGTCGCGCTCGGCCTGCTGCTGTTCGCCTTCCTGGCGTCCTACGCCCTCGACTCCCTCTGGGTGACCTTCCCGGCGCTCGTCCTGTTCGCCGCCGGCCTGGGCGCGCTGGTGGCGGCCTACCGGCGGATCACCGGGGTGTGGGTGAACACGCCGCCGCGGGTGGCGGCGGCCTGGGGCGCGTTCGTGCTGGTCGTCCTCGTTCCGGCGTTCGTGCTGGCGGAGGGGTACGACCGGCACTGGGTGATGGTGCTGGCCGGCGCGGTGCTCGGCGTCGCGGCCGGGGTGCTCAGCCGGGTGTGGGGCCGCCGCTGGGTGGCCGGGCTGCGGAGCGGGCTGTGACCGCGGTCGCGCCGCACTTCGACGCCGTCATCCACCCGCCGCCGCGGCTGCAGATCTGCGGGCTGCTGGCCGCCGTCGACACGATGGAGTTCGCCACCGTGCGCGACCGGGTCGGCGTGAGCGACTCGGTGCTGTCCAAGCACGTCAAGCAGCTGGAGGAGGCCGGGTACGTGCAGGTCAGCAAGGCGACCGTCGCGTCCCGCCAGCGCACCAGCCTGTCGCTGACCCGGACCGGGCGCCGGGCGTTCGAGGCGCACGTCGCCGAGCTGCGCCGCATCGCCGGGCTGTGAGGGCGCGCCGCCCCGGCCCGCGCGGGCTCGCCGACGCCGCCCTCGTCCTCACCGGCGCCGCGGCGGCCGGGTGGCTGCTCGGCCGCGTCGGCGTCCCGTCGGCCGCGCTGTTCGGCGGGCTGCTCGCCGGCCTGGTGCGCGGCCTGGCCGGGCGTGCGCCGCTCGACGTGCCGCGGCCCGCGGCGGCCGCGGCGCAGGCGGTCGTCGGCATCTCGATCGGCGCGCTGGTCGACCCCGACACCCTGGCCGCGATCGGCGAGGACTGGGCGCCGGTCCTCCTGGTCACCGTGGCCACGCTGCTGCTCACCGTCGGCGCCGGGCTGCTGCTGCGCCGCCAGCCCGGGATCAGCCCGGTGACCGGGGCGTTCGCGATGATCGCCGGCGGCGCGTCGGGCATCACCGCCATGGCCCGCGACCTCGGCGCCGACGACCGCATGGTGGCCGTCCTGCAGTACCTGCGGGTGCTGCTCATCGTCGTCGCGATGCCGGTGGTGGCGACGACGGTCTACGGCGCCGACCCCGGCGCCGGGGTCGGCGCCGCGGACGAGGCCGGCCCCGGCTGGCCTGCCGGCCTGCTGTCCACCGCCGCCTGTGCCGCGGTGGGCGTGCTGCTGGCCCGGCTGGTGCACCTGCCGGTGCCGGCGCTGCTCGGGCCGCTGCTGGTGGCCGCCGCGGCCGACCTCGGCGGGCTCTCCGGCGGCGCCACCGTGCCCGGCCCGGTGGAGGCGGCGGCGTTCGTGCTCATCGGCCTGCAGGTGGGGCTGCGGTTCACCGTCGCGAGCCTGCGCACCGTGGGACGGGCGCTGCTGCCGGCGCTGGCGGTCATCGTCGGCCTCGTGGTCGCGTGCGCCGGGCTGGGCGTCGTCCTCTCGGCGGCCACCGGCGTCAGCGAGCTCGACGCCTACCTCGCGACGACGCCCGGTGGCCTCTACGCCGTCCTCGCCACGGCCACCGGCACCGGCGCGGACGCGACTTTCGTGCTCGCCGTCCAGGTGCTGCGGCTGTTCGTGATGCTGCTCGCGGCGCCGCTCATCGCCCGCAGGCTCCGCCGCCGGCCGGCCTGACCGGTGGCACCGCGCGCCTACCCTCGACCGGGTGAGCCGTGCGCCGGAGGAGGAGACCGAGCTGTCCGAGGTGGAGACTGCCGTCGTGGACGCCACCGCCGACGAGCAGGACGCCGTCCTGCTGTTCGTCGGCGGCCCCCTCGACGGGCGGGTGGAGGTCCGCGCCGCCCGTCACGGCGCGCCGCTGCCCACGGTCACGCACGTGCACCTGCACGGCGGCCCGAAGGTCGTCTCGCGCTACGACCTGCAGCCCCTGCCCGGCCAGGCCGGCGTCTACCACCTGCGGCAGCGGGAGCCCCGGCCGCGCCGCGGCGACTGACCCGCGCTCACCAGCCCTGCGTGCGCCGGGCGGCGTCGACCACCCGGTCGAACAACGCCCGGTCGAGCGCCGCGCCCTCCCGCCGCACCCGCGCCGGGTCCAGCGTCAGCAGCCGGTCCAGCCGCACCTCGCTCGGCCGGCCCCGGCCGTCCCAGGCGCCGGTGCCGACGTCCATCCAGCTGCGCCCGTACCGGGCCTCGTCGGCGGCGTCGCGGTCGTGGTCCTTGCTGGTCAGCATCAGGCCGAGCAGGTCCTCACCGCGGCGGCCGATGACCAGCACCGGGCGGTCCTTGCCCCGCCCGTCGCCCTCGTCGAAGGGCACCCAGGCCCACACGACCTCGCCCGGGTCGGGCCGGCCGTCGGCCCGCGGCCGGTAGCCGACGTCGACCGCCGCCGGCCGGCCGGCGGCGGACGGCGCGGGGGTCGTGCGGCGCCCGGTGCGACGGGCGGAGGGCGCGGCGACGGCGCGCACGAGGGAGCGGACGGCGGCGACGAGACGGCGCGGGCGGTCCATGGCAGGAACCGTACGGAGGCACCAGCGGACACGCCGTCCCGTCTGCCTCGTTCGTCACACCGGTACCAATCCGCCCCGGTTCCGGTTACGGGGCGTCGATCGCGGGCACCATTGCGTCACGGGACGCCGGCACCGCGTCCCGGGAGAGGGGGGCTCCCAATGACCTCGGCCCAGCCCGTGATCCCCGTCGTCCCACTGACGCGGGAACCGCGTGCCAGCGTGCTCGCCGCGTTCCAGCTCGTCGAGGACGCCCGGTACCTCGGCACCGAGCGCAGACCGCGGCGCAACCGGGTCCGCCGCGTGGCGCGGCGCACCGTGACCACCCGGCGCCTGGCGAGGGACCTGCCCGTCTGAGCCGTCCCGGCTAGGCGACGCAGAACTCGTTGCCCTCCGGGTCGGCCATCGTCACCCAGGAGAACGGGCCCTGCGACGCCCGCCAGAGCTCGGTGGCGCCCATCCCGAGCAGCCGCGCCACCTCGGCCTCGCGCCGCTCGTCGCCGACCCGCAGGTCCAGGTGCACGCGGTTCTTGACCGTCTTCGCCTCGGGCACGGCCTGGAACAGCACGCGCGGCCGGCCGGGGTCCGGCGAGGTGATCGCCGCGCCGGCGGCCCACACCAGGGCGCCGCGGTGCGTCGTCGTCTGGTCCTCGCTCGCGTGACCCGCCGCGACCGCCCGCCGGATGAACGCCTCGTCCTGCGGCTCCACCTGCCAGCCCAGCGCCTCGGCCCACCAGTCGGCGAGCACGTGCGGCTCGGCGGCGTCGATCGTCACCTGGAACTCGGTCGCCATGGCCCGCAGCCTGGCAGGGCCCGGTGACGGGCCGGAACGGCCTGCCTGCAGGGGCCCGCCGCGAGCCCGCGAGCGGTGGGGGGCAGGGAGGTCCTCCTAGAGCTCGAGGGCGAGGTCCGCGCGGATGGTGGCGTCGTCGGGCAGCGGGGTCTCCAGCCCGCAGTGGTCGCGGATCATCGTGCCGAACGGCGGCAGGGCCTCGCGGTCGATCCGGCTCGCCGGGTCCCACAGCCCCGAGCGCATGACCGCCTTGGCGCAGTGCAGGTAGGCACGCTGCACGGTCACGACCATGACCGAGCGCGGCTCCCGGCCGAACTCGGTGAGGTCGAGGTCGAGGGCGTCGGCGGGCAGCAGCCCGGCGGTGCCGAAGACCTTGAGCGTCTCCTCGAGGCCGGGCACGAAGAACAGCAGCGCCACCCGCGGGTTCACCGCCACCTTGCGCAGGCTGTCGAGCCGGTTGTTGCCCTGCCGGTCGGGCAGCACCAGCCGGTGCTCGTCGAGCACCTTCACGAAGCCCGGGTCGCCGCCGCGCGGGGAGACCTCCGGCCAGCCGTCGGCGTCCGCCGTCGCCAGGGTGAGGAACGGGGACAGCCCGATCAGGGCCCGGCAGTGGACGTCGAGGTGGTCGATCTCCTTGTCCAGCACCAGCTGCGAGGGCGGGCGGTAGGAGGCGAGGACCGGGTCGGGCTGCACGCGACGACGGTAGCCCCCGCTAGCGTCGCGCCGTGCCGGTCACGTGGAGCTCCCCGGTCCGTTTCGTCGAGTGCGACCAGCAGGGCGTCGTGTTCAACGCGCACTACCTCGTCTGGGCGGACGAGGCCTCCACCGCCTGGTGGGCGTCGATCGGGCTGCCGTGGGAGGAGATCGCCCCGCGGGTCGACCCGGTGGTCAAGGCCAGCGCCCTGGAGTGGTCGTCGTCGGCCCGGTGGGGCGACACGGTCGAGGTCGACGCGCAGGCCGAGCGGCTCGGGCGCACGAGCGTGACCGTGCGGTTCACCGTCCGCGTGGGGGAGCGGGTGTGCTGCGTCGTCCGCAACACCTACGTCGGCACCGCCGGGGGAGCGGCCACGCCGTGGCCCGACGACGTCCGGGAGCGGCTGGAGTCCGCGCTCAGCGCGGGCTGAGCGCGTCGCCGGGCGGCAGCAGCGGCAGGTCCGCCGGCGGACCCTCCTCGAGCAGCCGCCACAGCGCGTCGGTGTCGGCGTGCTCGGCCACCAGGTCGCCGAGCGCGTCCAGGCGCTGCTCGCGGACCGCGGCGAAGGACGTCTCCGGCGCCGGCGTGAACCGGCGGCCGGTGGCCCGGGCGACCTCGGCGAGGAAGGCACGGCGGAACCCGTCGTTCTCCAGCGCCCCGTGCCAGGTGGTGCCCCACACCGACCCGGCCCGGCCGCCGTCGAGGAACGGCTCGGCCCCGTCCCCGTAGGTCACCACGCCGTGGTGGATCTCGTAGCCGCGCACGGGGTGCCCCATCGCCTCCCCGGACGGGCGGCCCAGCGTCTTCTCCCGCGCGAACCGGACGTCGGCCGGCAGCAGCCCCAGCCCGGGCACGGTGCCCGCCCGCGACTCGACGTCGTCGGTGATCGTGCGGGCGAGCATCTGGTGCCCGCCGCAGATGCCGAGCACCGGCCGGCCCTCGGCGGCGCGGCGGGTCACCGCGTCGGCCAGCCCGGTGGCGCGCAGCCAGGCAAGGTCGGACACCGTCGCGCGGCTGCCGGGCAGCACCAGCAGGTCGGCGTCGGCGGCCTCCTCGGGGCGGGTGACGAACCGGACGAGGACGCCGGGCTCGGCGGCCAGCGCGTCGACGTCGGTGGAGTTCGACAGCCGCGGCAGCCGGGCGACGGCGACCCGCAGCACCTCCTCGCCGTGCGGCGGCCCGGCGGGGAGGACGCCGGTGGGGATGCCGAGGGAGTCCTCGACGTCGAGCGCCGCGCCGGGCAGCCAGGGCAGGACGCCGAGCGTCGGCCGGCCGGTGAGCGCGGTGAGCTGCTCGAGGCCGGGCCGCAGCAGCCGGACGTCGCCGCGGAACTTGTTGACCAGGAACCCGGCGACCAGCCGCTGGTCGGCCGGCGGCATGAGCGCGACGGTGCCGTAGAGGGCGGGGAAGACCCCGCCGCGGTCGATGTCGCCGACGACGACCACCGGCAGCCCGGCCGCGGTGGCCAGGCCCATGTTGGCGATGTCGTCGGCGCGCAGGTTGATCTCGGTGGGGGAGCCGGCCCCCTCGCAGACGACGACGTCGAAGCGGCTCCGCAGGTCGGCCAGGCAGGCCAGCGCCTGCTCCAGCAGCGCCGCCTTCATCGGCCGGTAGGACAGCGCGGTGACGTCGGCGACCGGCCGGCCGAGCACCACCACCTGGCTGGCGTCCTCGCCGCCGGGCTTGAGCAGCACGGGGTTCATCGCCGCCTCGGGCTCGACCCGCGCCGCGGCGGCCTGCATGACCTGCGCCCGCCCGATCTCGGCGCCGTCGGCGGTGACCACCGAGTTGTTGCTCATGTTCTGCGCCTTGAACGGCGCGACCCGCACGCCCTGGCGGGCCAGCCAGCGGCAGACGCCCGCCGTGACGACGGACTTGCCGGCGTCCGACGTCGTCCCGGCGACCAGCAGCCCCCCGCTCACGCGGCCGGGCGCGGGCTGCCCCAGCCCGCCTTCTCCTGCCCGGACATCCCGGCGATCGTCTCCATGATCCGGTCGGTGACCTCGCGGCGGACCCGGCCGTTGCGCGCCTGGCCGGCGTGCTCGGGGAAGGTCATCGGCTCGCCGAACTCGATCGAGAACCGGTGCGGCCGCGGCCAGCGGGCGCCGACCGGCTGGATCCGGTCGGTGCCGACGACGGCCACCGGCACCACGGGGCAGCCGGCCGTGAGCGCCAGCCACGCGACGCCGGTCTTGCCGCGCGCGAGCCGGCCGTCGCGGGAGCGGGTGCCCTCGGGGTAGATGCCGAAGCCCTCACCGGCGCGCAGCACGCCGAGGGCGGTGTCCAGCGCCTCCTGCGCCGCGCGGGAGGCCTTCCGCTCCACGGGCATCGCGCCCAGCGCCGTGAACAGGGTGCGGGTGAACCAGCCGCCGAGGCCGCGGCCGGTGAAGTACTCGTCCTTGGCCAGGTACCGGACGCGGCGCGGTGCCGACAGGGGGATGACCATGCTGTCGATGAACGACAGGTGGTTGCTGGCGATGATGAACGCGCCGGTGGCCGGCACGTGCTGCCGCCCGGTGACCCGCGGCCGGAACACGACCCGGAACAGCGGCCGTAGCAGGAACCGCGCGAGCAGGTAGAACACGCCGTCCGCCCCCTCCCAGGGACCGGGGCCGGCGTCTGCCCGCCGGCCCGGACCCCGGGCATCCTCCCCTGACGCCCGCGCGGTCCGGGAGGCAGGGCCGCGCGGGCGGGGCGGGGGTCAGCGCTCGACGCGTCCCGGGGGCGGGCAGGCGTCGCGCAGGATCGCGCGCACCTCGGGCGCCAGGGGCCGCGCCCCCGAGGCGGAGGCGACGAGGTCGAGGGCGACGTCGCGGACCTTGCGGTGGACGTGGCTGGAGATGTGCGCCAGCAGGTCGAAGGCCACCTGGTCGCCGCACCCGGTGAGGAGCATGAGCACGCCCTTGGCCTGCTCGATCGGCGCCCGGCTGGCCATCGCCGTGCGCAGCTGGGCGACCTCGGTCTCCAGGGCCGCGACGCGGTCCTCGGCCGACGGCACCACCGGCCGGGGGGCCTCGACCATCAGGCCCTCGACCGCGACCACCCGGCCGTCGTCGTCCGACCGCGGCTCGCCGACGAAGACGACGGGCCGGTGGCCGTCGCCGGACCGCAGCCGGACCTCCAGGCAGAAGGCCTGCGCCCCGGTGACCGCCGCGGAGAGGGCGTCGATGGTCCGCGCCCGGTCGTCGGGGTGCTGGGCGGCGACGAGCACCTCGGTGGAGGGGCCGGGGCCGTCGTCGGGGAGGCCGTGCAGGGCGGCCATCTCCGCCGACCACCACCAGTCCCCGCTGGCGCGGTCGTAGCGCCAGTGGCCGGCGACGGCGGTGCGCCGCCCGGGCAGGGGTGGGGGGGCGGGGGGACGGGGGAGGGGCGGAGGGGTCGTCCGGGCGGCCGGTGGGCGGTGCTTGGAGGCGACACGCGACTGCGTCGACGTCATGGCGGGCTCCGAGAGGACGCGCCGGGTGGGGGGCCCGGCGAGAGCGCCGCACAGCCGGCTGTTCGACCATCTGCGGATCGCCGGGGGAGTTCCCGGCCGCTCGGGGACCTCCATGACGGTAGTCCCCCGGGACCGGGGGCGCACGACCGTCGGACGACCGGTCCGGTGCGTGTCACACCACCGTGAGGGGCCGCACCGGGTGCCGCACCACCGGATCGCGGCGCAGGGCGGCGTCGACGGCGGCGAGGCCGGCGACGGCGCTGCGCAGGTCCGCCGCGGGGAGGGTGAACGGCACCCGCAGGTGGTCGTCGAAGGCGGTGCCGGTGCCGAACGCGCGGCCCTCGGCGAGCAGCAGACCGAGCGGGGCGGCGGCGGCCGCCAGCGCCGCGGAGCTCGTGCCCGGTGGGAGCGTGCACCAGACCGACAGGCCGCCGCGCGGGGGCGCCGCGGTCCACGCCGGCAGCCGGGCCGCCAGCTCGGCCAGCAGCACCTCCCGGCGCTCGCGCAGCAGCGCCCGCCGCTGCTCCAGGACCGCGTCGAGGTCCCGCACCAGGGTCGCCGCGGCCAGCTGGTCGAGCAGGCCCACCGAGAGCTGGCGGCGGCCGAGGGCGGCGCCGAGCGAGCCGGCGAGGGCGGCGTCGGTCCGCAGCCAGCCGACCCGCAGCCCGCCCCACACCGCCTTGGACAGCCCGCCGACGGTGATCGTCGCGGCGTCGGGCAGGCCCGCGGCGTACGGGGGCAGCGGCCCGTCGTCGAGGTGCAGCTCCGCGGTGACCTCGTCGACGACGGTCAGCACGCTCTGCTGCCACAGCGTCGCGGCCAGGCGGCGGCGCCCGGCGGCGGACAGCCGGGCGCCGCTGGGGTTGGAGAAGTCGGGCATCAGGAAGGCCATCCGCGGGCTGCTCTGCCGGACGGCGATGTGCGCGGCGCCGACTACCGCGTCGGGGTCGGCGGCGTCCACGGCGACCGGGACGCACCGGCCGCCGGCGGTGGTGACCAGGCCCAGCGCCCCCGGGTAGGTGGGGTGCTCGACCAGCACGCGGTCGCCGGGCTGCAGCAGCGTCTCGAACACCAGCGCGGTCGCGTCGCCGGTGCCCGCGGTGACCACCACCTGCTCGGGGTCGGTGGGCAGGCCGCGGGCGGTGTACCGGTCGGCGATCGCCGCGCGCAGCTCCGGCAGCCCGCCCGGCGCGTAGCCGTGGCCGGCGACGACGGCGGGCAGCCGCTCCAGCGCCTCCCGGTAGGCGGGCAGCAGCTGCGGCGCCGCCTCGGGCGCCGCGTGCGCGAGGTCGAGCACGCCCGGGTCGGTGGTCGGGGCGGTCCACACCGGGTCGGCCGCGGGCGCCTCGACGACGGTGCCCGCGCCGTGCCGCGTGCTCGCGTGCCCCTCCTCGCGCAGCAGCCGGTAGGCCGAGGCGACGGTCACCCGGCTGACCGCGAGCGCGGCCGCGAGGTCGCGCTCGGCCGGCAGCCGGGTGCCCGGCGCGAGCTGCCCGAGGGCCGCCAGCTCGCGGATGCGCCGGGCCAGCGCGGCGTACCGCGGGCCCGGCAGGTCACCCAGTGGCCCGACCAGCCCGGCCAGCTCGGGAGCAGTGGACTGATCCGCGCTCGGTGGCATGCAGGCCACCATGCCGGATTGGACCGCTTCCGTCCAGGCCCGATGGTGCCACTGTCCTGTCCATGACCCCTGGTGCCGTCCTCGTCCTGCTGTTCCTGCTGGCCCTCGCCGCCCTGGCGGTGGGCACGCTGGTGGTCGCCGTCCGCGGCGGCCGCGGCCCGGCCGACCCGCCGGCCAGCCACCTCCGCGTCGACCCGTCCGGCTTCCCCGTGCCGTCGGCGCCGCGTGGCGCCCTGCACGGGCGCGGGCCGCGGACCCGGTCCCCTCAGCGGCCGCGGGCCGCCCTGGCCACGGCCGTCCTGCCCACGGCCGTCCTGCCCACGGCCGCGGCGGCCGCGGCGGCCACCCACACCGCGCGCGAGAGGCGCACCGCCCGCGCGACGTCGCTGCTGGCCGGCGCCGCCCCGTCGCCCAGCACCGGCCGGTCCTCCACCCGGCTGCCGTAGACGTTGCGCCCGCCCAGCCGCAGTCCCAGGGCGCCGGCCGCCGCGGCCTCGCAGCGGCCGGCGTTGGGGCTGGGGTGGGCGGCGCCGTCGCGGCGCCACACCCGCAGCGCCCCGCCCGCCGACCCGCCGGCGAGCGGGGCGCAGGCCACGGTCAGCGCCGCGGTGAGCCGGGCGGGCAGCCAGTTGGCGACGTCGTCGGCGCGGGCGGCGGCCCAGCCGAACCGGGCGTGCCGCGGGGACCGGTGGCCGACCATCGCGTCGAGGGTGTTGACCGCGCGGTACCCCAGCAGCCCGGGCAGCCCGGCCAGCGCGCCCCACACCAGCGGCGCGACGGCGGCGTCGGAGGTGTTCTCCGCGACCGACTCGACGGTGGCCCGGGCCAGCTCCGCCTCGTCGAGGGTCGAGGGGTCCCGCCCGGCGAGCGTGGGCAGCAGCGCCCGCGCCGCGGGCAGGTCGCCGGACTCCAGCGCGCCGGCCATCGCGGTCGCCGCCCGGCCCAGCGAGGTGCCGCCCAGCACCGCCCACGCGGTGGCGGCCGCGGCCGCGGTGCGCGCCGCCGACCGGCCCCGGGTGGCGCGGTCCACCGCGGCCCCCAGCCCGGCCGCGCCCGCCACGAGCACCGCCGCGTACCCCGCACCCGCCGCGCGGGAGTCCCGCCAGACCCGCCGCTCCAGTGCGGCGGCGACCGTGCCGAACCCGGCCACCGGGTGACGCCGCGCGGGATCGGCGAGCAGCACGTCGGCGGCCGCGCCGAGCGCCAGGCCGAGGGCGGTGGGGACGTCTCGGCGGTGCGGCACGGTGCCCATCCTGCCGAGGGCGCTTCCTAGGATCGCGGCCATGCGCCTGCCCGGCCGTTACGACGGCGTCGCCCGGCCGATCGTCACCTACGGCAGCAACGAGGTGCTGCACCGCCCGACCGCCCCGGTCACCGAGTTCGACGAGCGGCTGCGGCGGCTGGTCCTCGACATGTTCGCCTCGATGCGCGAGGCCGACGGGGTGGGGCTGGCGGCCAACCAGATCGGCGTCGACGCGCGGGTGTTCGTCATCGACTGCCCGGACGCCGACGGCGAGGACGTCGTCGGCTACGTCGTCAACCCGCGGCTCACGCTGCTCGAGCCGACCGGCGGCGAGCCGGCCGAGGAGGTCACTGAGGAGGGCTGCCTGTCGGTGCCCGGGCCCTACGCCGAGCTCGCCCGCGCCTTCCGCGCCCGGGTCGACGGCGTCGACGTGAAGGGGGAGCCGGTCTCCATCGAGGCCACCGGCATGGCCGCGCGCTGCCTGCAGCACGAGGTCGACCACCTCGACGGCGTCGTCTACGTGGACCGGCTGCCGGAGGAGCTGCGCGAGAAGCTGCTCGCCGAGGCCGCCGGGCCCGAGGGCGAGCTGCCGGCGTGAGCGGGGTCCGGCAGGCGGACGCGGTGGAGGAGGCCGCGACGACCCCGATCGTCGTCGTCGGCATCGGCGCGGACGGCTGGGACGGGCTGGCCCCGACCTCGCGCGCCGAGGTCGAGCGGGCCGAGGTGCTGCTCGGCAGCTCCCGCCAGCTCGACCTGGTCCCGGAGGAGGTCCCCGCCGAGCGGGTGCCCTGGCCCTCGCCGCTCACCGAGGCGCTGCCCGGGCTGGTCGAGGAGCACGCCGGCCGCGCGCTGGTGGTGCTGGCCAGCGGCGACCCGATGCTGTCGGGCATCGGCACCACGCTGACCCGGCTGCTGGGCGCCGAGCGGGTGCGGGTGCTGCCGGCGCCGTCGTCGGTGTCGCTGGCCTGCGCGCGGCTGGGCTGGGCGGTCGAGGACACCGAGGTGGTCAGCCTGGTCGGCCGGCCGATCGAGCTGCTGCACCCGCACGTGCAGCCCGGCCGGCGGCTGCTGGTGCTCGGCTCCGACGGCGAGACGCCGGCGCAGGTGGCCGCGCTGCTGGCCGGCCGCGGCTACGGGCAGAGCCTGGTCACCGTGCTCGGCGGGCTCGGCGGCCCGGACGAGGAGGTGCGCACCGGCACCGCGGCCACCTGGTCGCAGCCGGCGCCGGCGCTGGTCGTCACCGCCGTCGAGTGCCGGGCCGACCGCGGCACCATGCCGCTGCCCACCACCCCGGGCCTGCCCGACGGCGCCTACGAGTCCGACGGGCAGCTGACCAGGTCGGAGGTCCGCGCGATCACGCTCGCCCGGCTGGCCGCCGTCCCCGGGCAGCTGCTGTGGGACGTCGGGGCCGGCGCCGGGTCGATCGGCATCGAGTGGATGCGCGCGCACCCGACCTGCCGCGCCGTCGCGGTGGAGGCATCGGCCGAGCGGGCCGAGCGGATCGCCCGCAACGCCGGGCGCCTCGGCGTCCCGTACCTGCGGGTGGTGCACGGGCACGCGCCGGACGTCCTCTCCCGGCTGGGCGCCCCGGACGCGGTGTTCATCGGCGGCGGGCTCACCACGCCGCTGCTGGTCGAGACCTGCTGGGACGCGCTGCCGGTGGGCGGCCGCATGGTGGCCAACGCGGTCACGGTCGAGAGCGAGGCGGTGCTCGCCCAGTGGCACGCGCGGGTCGGCGGGGAGCTGGTGCGGGTCGGGGTGCAGCGCGCCGAGCCGGTCGGGTCGTTCACCGGCTGGAAGCCCGCGATGCCCGTGACGATCTGGTCGGTGACCCGCTGGTGACCGGAGCCTGTTCCGCCGTTCGCGCGCGAAGGGCGAATCCGTGACCGTCCACTTCATCGGGGCCGGGCCCGGGGCCGCGGACCTCGTCACGCTGCGGGCGGCGCGGATCATCGCCAGCGCCCCGGTCTGCCTCTACGCCGGCGCCCTGGTGCCCCGCGAGCTGCTCGACACCGCCCCGCCCGGCGCCCGGCTGGTCGACACCGCCGACCTCGACCTGGACCGGATCACCGCCGAGCTGGTGGCCGCGCACGAGGCCGGCCACGACGTCGCCCGGCTGCACTCCGGCGACCCGTCGGTCTACAGCGCCGTGGCCGAGCAGATGCGCCGGCTCGACGCCGCGGGGGTGCCCTACGACGTCGTCCCGGGGGTGCCCGCGTTCGCCGCCGCGGCCGCCGCGCTCAAGCGGGAGCTCACCGTGCCCGGCGTCGGGCAGACCGTCGTCCTCACCCGCACCAGCGCGCGGTCCACGCCGATGCCGCCGGGGGAGGAGCTGGCCGCCTACGCCGCCACCGGCGCCACGCTCGTGCTGCACCTGGCCGTGCAGCGGATGGCCGAGCTCGCGCCGCAGCTGGCCGAGCACTACGGCGCCGACGGCCCGGTCGCCGTCGTGGCCCGGGCCAGCCGCGACGACGAGCTGGTGCTGCGCGGCACGCTCGCCGACATCGCCGGGCAGGTCGAGGCCGCGGGCGTCAGGCGGACCGCGGTCGTGGTCGTGGGCCCGGTGCTCACCGCGGAGCAGTTCCCCGACAGCCACCTCTACTCGACGACGAGATGCCGTCAGGCCTGACCCACCACCGCGCCGGCGCGGTCGACCACCACGACGTCGACCGCGACCGGGGCTCCCCGCAGCACCCCCAGGGCCGTCTCCCGGGCGCCCGCGGCCACCAGGTCGCCCAGCGGCAGCCCGGCCGCCTGGCACTGCCGCAGCGCGTCGAGCGCGGTGTTCGCCCCGCGCACGCCCGCGACCAGCTCCGCGGAGCCGCCCGCGGCCGCCACCCGCGCGGCCAGCGAGTCGAAGGAGACCTGCGAGCGGCCCGAGTGCAGGTCGAGGTGGCCGTCGGCGAGCTTGGCCAGCTTGCCGATGCCGCCGGCCACGGTCAGCCGCGGCACCGGGTGGCGGCGCAGGTACTTGAGCACGGCGCCGGCGAAGTCGCCCATGTCGAGCAGGGCGTCCTCGGGCAGGCCGTAGAGCTCCTGCACCGTCCGCTCGCTGGTGGAGCCGGTGCACCCGGCCACGTGCTCGTGCCCGGCGGCCCGGGCGACGTCGATGCCGCGGCGGATCGAGTCGATCCACGACGAGCAGGAGTACGGCACGACGACGCCGGTCGTGCCGAGCACCGACAGCCCGCCGACGATGCCCAGCCGCGGGTTCCACGTCCTCCGCGCCAGCTCGGCGCCGTTCTCGATGGACACCTCGACGACGACGTCGCCGCTGCCGCCGTGCCGCGACGCCACCGCCGCGACGTGCTCGCGGATGAACTGCCGCGGCATCGGGTTGATCGCCGGCTCGCCGACCGCCAGCGGCAGCCCGGGCTTGGTCACGGTGCCCACGCCCTCGCCGGCGCGGAAGACCACCCCGCTGCCCGGCTCGCCGTGCGACACCCGCGCGCTCACCAGCGCGCCGTGGGTGACGTCGGGGTCGTCGCCGGCGTCCTTGACGATCCCGGCGGTGGCCGCGCCGGGATCGAGCGACTCGCGGGCCAGCGCGAACGAGGGGTGCCGGTCGTTCGGCAGGTCGATGGTCACCGGGTCGGGGAACTCGCCGGTGAGCAGCGCGGTGTAGGCCGCGGTGGTGGCCGCCGTCGCGCACGCGCCGGTGGTCCAGCCGTGCCGCAGCCCGGAGGCGCCGTCCCTGCTCACCGGCCCATGATCCCCGGCGGCGCGGCGTGAGCGGGCGGGTGCTGGTCCTCGGCGGCACCGGCGAGGCGCGGCGGCTGGCCGCGGCCCTGGTCGAGCGCGGGGTCGACGTCCTGTCCAGCCTCGCCGGGCGGGTGGCCGACCCGGTGCTGCCCGCAGGCGGCGTGCGGGTCGGCGGCTTCGGCGGCGCCGACGGGCTGGCCGACTGGCTGGCCACGCACCGGCCGCGGGCCGTCGTCGACGCGACCCACCCGTTCGCCGCCCGGATCACCGCGAACGCGGCGGCCGCGGCGCGGCGGCAGGGCGTGCCGCTGCTGCGGCTGCAGCGGCCGGGCTGGACGCCGGGGCCTGCGGACCGGTGGACGTACGTGGACTCCCTGGCCGACGCGGCCGCGGCGGTCCGGGACGCCGGCACCGTCTTCCTCACCACCGGCCGGCAGGGCGTCGGCGCGTTCGCGGCGCTGCCCGGGCGGGTGCTGGTGCGCTCGGTCGACCCGCCGGACGAGCCGCTGCCCGCGGGCGCGGTGCTGCTGCTGGCCCGCGGCCCGTTCACGGTCGAGGAGGAGGTCGCGCTGCTGCGCGAGCACGGCGTCGACGTCGTCGTGACCAAGGACTCCGGCGGGCACATGACCGAGGCCAAGCTGGTCGCCGCCCGGCGGCTCGGGCTGCCGGTGGTGCTGGTCCGCCGCCCGCCGCTGCCCCCCGGGGTCGACGTCGTGGCCACCGTCGAGGAGGCGGTGGAGTGGCTAAATGCGTTGAGACGTGACGGTGCCGGAACGGAGGATGGCCCCTCGTGGAACCGATGACCGAGCAGCAGGTGCGGCGCTCCTTCGTCAACTGCTCGAAGGGCGAGGCCAACTCCGCCACCCTCCCGCGCGACCTCGCCGACCTGCCGTGGGACGAGCTCGAGGTGCTCGGCTGGCGCGACCCGAAGGCGCCGCTGCGCGGCTACCTCGTCGTCCAGCGGGAGGGGCAGCCGGTCGGCATCGCGCTGCGCGCCGCGGAGTCGCGGATGTCGGCGCGCCGGACCGTCATGTGCCTGCTGTGCCAGTCCACCCACTCCGGCGACGCCGTCTCGCTGTTCACCGCGCGCCGCGCCGGCGAGGCCGGCCGCAACGGGAACACCGTGGGCACCTACGTGTGCGCCGACCTCGGCTGCGCCGCCCGCGCCCGCACCGAGATCCCGCCGTGGCTGCGCGACCGCGACCCGGCCGAGGTGGGCGAGGAGCGGGTCGCCGAGCTGCGGGAGCGGGTGCAGACCTTCCTGGACGCCGTCACCGGCTGACCCGGCGCGTCAGCGTCCCGCGGGGCCGGCGCCGGGGTGCCGGTCGCGGTCGGCCCTCGCCGCGGCGCGGTCGCGGGCGGCCCGCTCCCGGTCGGCGCGGGCGCCCTCGCGGTCCCGGGCCGCCGCCCTGCGGTCCTCCTCCGCCGCCCGGCGGTCGGCGGCGTCGGCCGCCCGGTCGGCCTCGGCCCGCGCCCGGTCGTCCTCGGCCTGGGCGCGGTAGCTCTCGGCGACCTGGGCGTCGATGGCCCGCTGGTGCTCCCGCCGCTCGGACGGCACCCCGCCGGCCGAGGCGGCCGCCCGCTGGCGCCAGCGCTCCTGCTCGGCCCGGCGCAGGTCGGCGGCCGACTCCCGGCGCTCGGCGGCGGCGGCCCGCTCCGCTGCCCGCTGGTCACGCTCGGCGGCCACCTCGTCGCGCTGTCGCGCCGCCTCCTCGCGGAGCAGCGCCGCCTCCTCCCATCGGCGGGTCGCCTGGTCGCGGCGACCGGCGGCGTCCTCCCGCGCCCGGTCGGCGGCCCTCCGCGCCCGCTCGGCGTGCGCCGTGTCCGTGTCCCCGGGGGTGGTGACCGCGTCCCCGGGTGTGGTGGCCGCCGGCCACCGGACGGCCCGGTCCCGCTCGTGGTCGACGGCCCGCAGCGCCGCCGCGGCCTCGCGCAGGTACCCCTGCGCGTCCTCGACGCGGCCCCTGCGCAGGGCTCGTTCGGCGAGGGCGAGATGGGTGGCGGCGACGGCGTGCTCGGTCGTGGCCATCGCCTCGGCGCCCTGCACCAGCCGCTCCTGCAGCCGCCGGACGTCCTGCTGGAGGCGCTGGGAGGCATCCTCGGTGTGGCGGCCGTGCGGAACGCGCGCCGGCCGGTCCGGCGCGCCCTCGTCGGCGGTCCGCCCCCCGGACCCGTCCATGCGCGACAGCGTCGTCCGGGGGGAGGCTGCGGACAAGGGCGCCGGGTACCACGCCCTCGACCGGGAACCCCGACCGACCGGAGGCGCAGGTTCCGTGCCCGACGACCCCCGCCTTGTCCTGTTCGACCTCGACGGCACGCTGGTCGACTCGACGCCGGGCATCGCCGCCTCGGTGCGGGTGGCCGCGGCCGAGCTGGGCCTGCCCGAGCCGACGCCGGCGCAGCTGCGCGACATGGTCGGCCCGCCGCTGCAGGACGGCTTCGCCACGGTGCTCGGGGTCCCGCCCGCCGACGTCGACCGCGCGGTGGCCGCCTACCGGGCGCACTACACGGCCGGCGCGCTGCTCGACGTCGCCGTGTACGACGGGATCCCGGAGCTGCTGGCGACCCTCCGCGACGGCGGGGCGACCCTCGCCGTCGCGACCAGCAAACCCGAGGTGTTCGCCGTGCGGGTGCTCGAGGCGACCGGCCTGCGCGCGGCGTTCGCGAGCGTGCACGGCGCCACCCTCGACGGCGCCGTGCGGCACAAGGACCAGGTGGTCGCCGCCGCGCTGGGCGCGCACCCCGCCGCGCGGCCGGCCGTGCTCGTCGGCGACCGCGCGCAGGACGTGCTGGGCGCGGCGGCGCACGGGCTGGCGTGCGTGGGCGCGGGCTGGGGACCGGGCGGTCCGGGCGAGCTGGAGGGGGCCGGCGCGGCCGTCGTCGTCGCGACGCCGGGGGAGGTGCCGGCCGCGCTCGCGGCGCTCGACGGGTAGCGGACCGCCGTCCGGGCTAGTTACCCGAGGTGACCGGGGCCGTTCCGCTGACCGATGCGCTGCAGGAGCTGCGCGACGCCGTCGCCGCGGCGCCGCTCGGCCTGGCCACCCCCGCGCGGGAGGCGACCGCGCGCACCGCCCGGGCGGTGGTCGACCAGGTCGACGACTACCTGCTGCCCCGGCTGCGCGACCTCGACGCCCCGCTGCTGGCCGTCGTCGGCGGCTCGACGGGCGCGGGCAAGTCCACGCTGGTCAACAGCGTGCTCGGCGCGCGGGTGACCACGCCCGGCGTGCTCCGGCCGACCACCCGCGCCCCCGTGCTGGTCTGCTCGCCGGCCGACGTGCCGGCGTTCTCCGGCGACCGCGTGCTCCCCGGCCTGCCGCGCACGACCGGCGAGGGCGACGTCGTCGGCGGGCTGCGCCTGGTCCCGAGCGAGGCGCTGCCGGCCGGGCTCGCGCTCGTCGACGCCCCCGACGTCGACTCGGTGGTGGAGACCAACCGCGACCTCGCCGGGCAGCTGCTGTCGGCGGCGGACCTGTGGGTCTTCGTGACGACGGCGGCCCGCTACGCCGACGCCGTCCCGTGGGACCTGCTGCGCACGGCGCAGGAGCGCGGCACCGCGCTGGCGGTCGTGCTGGACCGGGTGCCGCCCGAGGCGGTGAGCGAGGTGGCCGCCGACCTCGCCGGGATGCTGCAGCGCGGCGGCCTGGGGACGGCGCGGCTGTTCGTGGTGGAGGAGCGGCCGCTGCGCGACGGCTTCCTGCCCGAGGAGCAGGTGGCGCCGCTGCGCGACTGGCTGCGCGGGCTGGCGGCCGACCAGGAGCAGCGCGCCGCCGTCGTGCGGCAGACGCTCGCCGGGGCGCTGGAGAGCCTCGACGGGCGGGTGGCCGCGGTCGCCGACGGGGTGGACGAGCAGGCCGCGGCGGCGGCCGCCCTCGCCGACGCCGCCGACGCGGCCTACGGCGCGGCGCGGCAGGCGGTCGCCGAGGGCGTGGGCAACGGCAGCCTGCTGCGCGGCGAGGTGCTGGCCCGCTGGCAGGACTTCGTGGGCACCGGCGAGTGGATGCGCTCGCTGCAGAACCGGGTGGGCCGGCTGCGCGACCGGCTGGGCGCCGCGCTCACCGGCCGCCCGACGTCGACGGACTCGCTGCACGGCGCCCTGGAGTCGGGCGTGGAGACGCTGCTGCGCGCGGAGGCCGGCCGTGCCGCCGACCGCACGGTGACGGCGTGGCGCTCGCTGCCCGGCGGGCCGGCGCTCGTCGCCGGGCGCGAGGAGGAGCTCGGGGCGGAGTCGCCGGACTTCGCGCCCGCGGCCGCCGACGAGGTGCGCGACTGGCAGGGCCACGTGCTCGACCTGGTGCGCGAGGAGGGCGCGGGCAAGCGCTCGCAGGCGCGGCTGCTGTCGTGGGGCGTGAACGGGGCCGGCGCGGTGGTGATGGTCGCCGTGTTCGCCTCGACGGCGGGGTTGTCGGGTGCGGAGCTCGCCGTCGCCGGCGGGACGACGGCGCTCGGGCAGCGGGTGCTCGAGGCGGTGTTCGGCGACGCCGCGGTGCGCTCGCTGGCCGCCCGGGCCCGCGCCGACCTCGACGCCCGCGCCGACCGGCTGCTGGCCGCCGAGCAGGACCGCTTCGAGGAGCTGCTCGCCGTCGCCGCGGACGCCCCCGCCGCGGCGGAGGAGCTGCGCTCGGCCGTCGCCACGCTGGCCGCGGCCCGGGGAGCCGCCGCGTGAGGGGCCGCGGGCCGTCGCTGGCCGACCGGCTGGCCGCGCTGCGCGAGGCGGTGGAGGTCGCCGACGGGCGGCTGGAGGTGCCCGAGGTGGGCACGGCGCGGTCGCTGCTGGCCAAGGCCGGGGCCCGCGAGGCGCTGGGCGACGCGACCGTCGTCGCGCTCGCGGGGGCCACCGGCAGCGGCAAGTCCACGCTGTTCAACGCGCTGTCCGGGGCGGAGGTGAGCACACCCGGCGTGCGGCGGCCGACCACCGGCGTCGCGCACGCCAGCGTCTGGGGGGACCCCTCCACCGGAGCGCACGGCGCCGACCGGTTGCTCGACTGGCTGGAGGTGCCGCGGCGGCACCGGGTCGCCGACCCCGACCCCGCGCTCGACGGCCTGGTGCTGCTGGACCTGCCCGACCACGACAGCGTGCGGCTGGAGAACCGGCTGGAGGTCGACCGGCTGGTGCAGCTGGTCGACGTCCTGGTGTGGGTGCTGGACCCGCAGAAGTACGCCGACGACGCCGTCCACACCCGGTACCTCGCGCCGCTGGCCGGGCACGCGGGCGTGCTGCTGGTGGTGCTCAACCAGGTGGACCGGCTCGACGAGGCGGCGGTCGCCGCGTGCCTGGCCGACCTGCGCCGGCTGCTCGACGAGGAGGGCCTGGCCGGGGTGCCGGTGCTGCCCACCGCGGCGCCCAGCGGCCTGGGCCTGCCGCAGCTGCGGGCCGAGCTGGGCCGCCGCGTGGGCGCCCGCAAGGCCGCCACCGACCGGCTGACCGCGGACGCGCGGGGCGCCGCCTCGGCCCTGGCCGCCCACTGTGCCCCCGACGCCGGCCGCGACCGCGGGCCGGACCGGGCGGCGCGGGAGGAGCTCACCGGGGCGCTCGCCGACGCCGCGGGGGTGCCGGCGGTGGCCGCCGCGGTCGAGCGCTCGGCGCGCCGCAGCGGCGTGGCGCACACCGGCTGGCCGGTGCTGCGGTGGACGTCGAAGCTGCGGGCCGATCCGCTGGGCCGGCTCAACCTGGGGGACGAGCGGTCGCGGACCTCGCTGCCGCAGGCGGGCGCGGTGCAGCGGGCCGGGATGGACGCCGCGTTGCGCCGGGCCCGCGACGAGGCCGGCCGCGGGCTGCCGCCGGCCTGGCGCGACGAGCTGCGCCGCACGTCGGAGGACACGGAGGAGCGGCTGCCCGACCGGCTCGACCGCGCCGTCGCCGGCACCGACCTCGGCCCCGACCGGACGCCGCTCTGGCAGCGCGCGGCCGGGGGCCTGCAGTGGCTGCTGGCGCTCACCGCGCTGGTGGGCGCGCTGTGGCTGCTCGCGCTGGCCGGCCTCGGGCTGCTGCAGCTCGACGACGTCCTCCCGCTGCCACGGGTGCAGGGCATCCCGCTGCCCACGCTGCTGCTGGCCGGCGGGCTGCTCGCCGGGCTGCTGCTCGCGCTGCTGTGCCGGCCGCTCGTGGCGGCGGGCGCCAGACGCCGGGCGCGGACGGCGCGGCGCCGGCTCACCGCCCGGGTGGCGGAGGTGGCCGACGAGGAGGTGCTGGCGCCGCTGGCGGAGGCGCGCGCCGACCACGACCGGTTCTGCGCCGCGGTGGGGCGGGCGGCCTCCTAGCGGCGGGTGGCGGCCCAGACCGCCGCACCGGCCAGCCCGGCGGTGCCCGCCACGACCCGTCCCCGGCGGCGCTGCGGACCTCCCCAGTCCCCGCGCACCAGCGCCGGTCCGGGGGAGGGGGCGAACAGGGCGCCGTCGGTGGGGCCGTCCGGACGGCCGGCGCGCAGCAGGTGGCGCCCGAGCACGCGGGCGGTCAGCCGGCCGACCCGGTCGGGAGCCAGCGGGTAGGCGGCGGCGAGGACGTTCTGCAGGCCGGGGCGTACCGACCGCCGCGGGTCGGCGAGCAGGCCTGCGATCCGCTCGGCCACCCGCTCGGGGCGCATGACGGGCGGCAGTGGCCGCAGCGTGCGACCGGTGCGGTTGCCCGAGGCCCGGGCGGTGGGGGTGTCGGTGAAGGGTGGGTGGACGGCGCAGACGGCGATCCTCGAGCGGATCCGCAGCTCGTGCCGCAGCGCCTCGGTCAGCCCCGCGACCCCGTACTTGGCGGCGGTGTAGGTGGCCGCCCACGGGGTCGGTACCCGTCCGGCGATCGACCCCACGTTGACGATCACGGCGGGACCGCCGGAGGCCAGCATCCGCGGGACGGCGGCCGCGCAGCCGTGCAGGACACCGAGCAGGTCGACCTCGAGCAGCCGCCTCTGCGTGGCCAGCGGGATCTCCTCGAAGGGCCCCCACAGGCTGGTGCCGGCGACGTTGGCCCAGCCGTCGATCCGGCCGAAGCGCTCGACGGCGGCGCCGGCCAGGCGCTCGACCTGGCCGGGGTCGGTCACGTCGGTCGGGACGGTCAGCACCTCGGCGCCCAGGGCGGTGCACTGCGCGGCGGCCTCCGCCAGCCGGTCGGCGCCCCGGGCGGCCAGCACCAGCCGCGCTCCGCGCTCGGCGAGCAGGCGTGCGGTGGCCAGCCCGATGCCGCTCGACCCACCGGTGACCACGACGACCGGACCGCTGCCCATGCCGTCCCGGTACCCGGATGTGCCCGGGGCAGGCGGTCATCCAGGGGGTCGGCTCGTCGCGGGGCGGGGCGAGCGGCATCGGGCTGGTCCTTCGGATCAGAACGGTGGCGGATCGTCGTCCGGGTGGGCCGGTGACGGTGGTCCGGGATCGGCCGGTGGTGGACCGGGTTCGGTCGGGGGCGGTCGCAGGCCCGGTGGCCGGGTGGTGCGGGTGATCCCGGACCGCGTGGTGACGGTGAGGGTCCCGTCGGCGCTCATGTGGAAGCGCCAGCCCGTCGCGAAGGTCTTGAGGCGGTGGTGGCTGCGGCAGAGACAGCACAGGTTGGCGCAGTCGGTGGCGCCGCCGGCGGCGTGGGGGACGACGTGGTCGGTGTCGGCCCAGCCGACGCGCTGGCCGCAGGTGGGGAAGCGGCAGGTGCGGTCGCGGGTGTGCACGAACGCCTGCTGCGGCGCGGAGGGCGTGTAGGCGTCGGTCGCGTCCGGGCGGTCCAGCAGCGCACAGTCGCAGTCGGTGTCGGGGTGGTCGGGGCAGCCGGTGCGGGCGAGCCGGCGTAACCGGTTCAGCGTGGTCGTCGCCCGCAGCGTGCCGTCGTCGTCGACCAGCGCCAGGGTGACCGACCCGCCTTCGGGCGCCCGGACGCCGAGCGCGTCCAGTTGCTGCAGGAGCTCGCGCAGGTGGGCGGCGGTGATCGGCAGCCCGTTCACCGCACCCGCCTCGCCTCTGCGGCCGGTCAGCGCGGCGAGGGTGGCGATGACCTGCAGATGCGCGGTCACCGGCGGGCGGCCGGTCTCCCACGGGCGCTGCAGCAGATCGGCGAGGACCAGGGTGCGCAGCTGCCCGATCGGCCGCTCGTCCCCGTCGGCCTTCAGCATCCGCGCCAGCTCGTCGACCACTGCCTCACAGGCGGCGGCCACGTCAGTCGGTAGCTCGGCGGTCAGCGTGGCCATGCCGTCGCGGGGGGAGGGGTGGATGCGCACGTCGGCGTGCCGCTCGGCCTGTGCGCGGCGCTCGTCGACCGCGGCGGCGTCGAGCTCGAGCAGCAGCTCCAGCGCGCGCTTCTTCAGCTTCCCCACTGTGAGCGAGGCCGCCTCGGGCAGCACGGCCGCCTCGACGCGGCGGGCGAGGGCGAGGTCGGTGTGCTCGAGCACGTCGACCAGCGCCTTGGCGCGGGCCTCGTCCAGCCGCCCGGCGGCCAGCGCCGCCCAGGTGCCGGGCAGGTGCGAGCGGTACGTCCAGGCCCGGTGGGCGAGGTGGGAGGCGGTGCCGCGGCCGACGTTCAGCACCACCGCCAGCTCCGCGGTGAAGAACTCCGAGACACCCGGCAGCTCGGGATCCGGCGCCCAGGAGCCCGTCCGGACGCCGGGGGCGCCCGGCGCGGGATCGTCGTCGGCCGGGGAGTCGTCGGCCAGGCCCAGGACGAGCTCCGCCTCGTAGGCGGCGGCCATCGCCTTGAGCGCCTGCACCCGTTCGAGCTCGGCGGCCTTCTGCTCCCGGGTCAGCAGGCTCACCGGCAGCCGCGGCAGCCGCACCGGCCGGTGCAGGACCGCGTCGACGAGCGCGCGCTCGATGAGCGACCCGGGACCGGCGACCTCCCGCACACCCCGCACGCTAGGAGAGGGGTACGACGGTTCCCGCTGGTCAGAGGGGAGTCGAGGGTGTGACCCTCAGGCGGCCAGCGGCTGCGACGGCTCGTCGGCGGGCACGGTCGCCGGGGTGCGCCGGTGCGACAGCCGCAGGCCGGCCGCCGCGCCCAGCGCCAGCACGATCACCACGGCGCCGTAGACCACCGCGGTCAGCCGCAGCCCGACCACGCCCGAGGCGATGCCCGCGACGATCGCCGGGATGCTGAACGCCAGGTAGCCGACGACGAAGACGCTCGACAGCAGCCCCGCGCGGTGGCCGGGCTCGACGCCCGCCGTCACGGTGGCCACGGTGCCGAGGAAGGCGGCGCCGAAGCCCAGGCCGGCCAGCCCGGACGCCACGAAGAACAGCCACAGCGTCCCGGTGACCAGAGCGACCAGCAGGCCCGCGACGGCGGCCGCGAACACGACGCAGCCCCCGCCCATCGCCCGGCGGGGCGGCACGTCCCGGGCGAGCACGCCACCGACGGCGGCGGCGCCCTGCATGCAGAGGATGAGCAGGCTGCCGACGAGGTGGTCGGCCACGCCGAACACACCGGCGGTCAGCGACGGTCCCAGCGACAGCACCAGCCCGCCCATCGCCCAGAGCGCGACCAGGCAGGGGACCCCGACGGCGAACGCGCGCCGCTGTGGCCGCGGCACCTCCACCCGCGGGCGCAGCGAGGCCAGCGCCCCGGGCACGCGCGGGGAGGTCTCGGGCAGCAGCCAGGCGAGGGCCGCGCCGAGCACGAAGGCCACGGTCAGCACGCCGAACACCCACGGCGTCGGCTCCGCGATCCCCTCGATGGCCAGGCCCGCGCCCACCGCGCCCAGCGACAGCCCGAGGCCCGGCGAGACGCTGTTGAGCAGCGCGCCCAGCGGGCGCGCCGAGGGGCGCTGCAGGTCGAGCAGCGCCGCGCCGAGCGACCCGGTCAGCGCGCCGGTCGACAGCCCCTGCAGCGTGCGCGCGGCCAGCAGCCAGCCCACGCCGTCGGCGGCGAGGAAGACCGCCATCGCGACCGCCTGCAGCAGCAGCCCGGCGGCGAGCACCGGCCGCCGGCCCACGTGGTCGGACAGGCTGCCGACCACCAGCAGCGCGGCGAGCAGCGCGAAGGCGTAGATGCCGAACACCAGCGTCAGGACGCCGGCGCCGAAGCCGAACTGCTCCTGGTAGACGCGGTACAGCGGCGACGGCACGCCGGAGGCGGCCAGCACCAGCACGAGGAGTCCGGCCACCGACCAGAACGCGACCGGGCGGGGGAGGCGGGGCACGACAGTTGCCAAGGCCACCGATCCGGCCGGCATTCCCGTCAGGACGGGTAGCGGCGCGGCGTGTAGACCTGCCCGGCCGGCGTCACCCGCGTCTGCGAGGACCCGACCAGCAGCAGGCAGCGCATGTCCACCGTCTCCGGGTCCAGGTCGCGCAGCGTCGTCACCCGGACCTCCTCCTCCGGCCCGCCGACGTCCCGGCCGACGACGACCACCGTCTCCGGCTCGCGCACCTCGCGCAGCGCGTCGAGCGCCTTGGCCAGCTGGTGCGGGCGCGCCTTGGACCGCGGGTTGTACAGCGCCAGCACCAGGTCGGCCGCCGCCGCGGAGCGCAGCCGGTCGAGGACGACGTCGAGCGGCTTGAGCACGTCGGAGAGGCTGATGACGGCGAAGTCGTGCCCGAGCGGCGCGCCGACCCGCGACGCGACCGCCTGCGCGGCGGTCAGCCCGGGCAGCACCCGCACGCGGACGCCGGCGTGCTCGGGCCGGGCGGCCACCTCGAGCACCGCGGCGGCCATGGCGAACACGCCCGGGTCGCCGCTGGAGACCACCGCGACCCGCCGTCCGGACCGGGCCAGCTCCAGCGCGTGCGCGGCCCGCTCGGCCTCCACCCGGTTGTCGCTGGGGTGGCGGGTCTGCCGCGGGTTGGCCGGCACCCGGTCCAGGTAGGGGCCGTAGCCGACCAGGTCGTCGGCGGCGGCGAGCGCGTCGGCCACCTCGGGGGTGGTCCAGCCGCGGGCGCCGGGGCCGAGGCCGACGACGACCACCTCGCCGGTCCGCGGGGCGGCGTCCGGGAGGTCCGCGGGGGCGGGCGTGGTCCCGGTGAGCGGCGAGGGCAGCAGCGCCAGGGAGAAGTACGGGACGGTCGCGGGGTCGACGTCGGCCAGCGGCATCGTCCGCTGGCGGTCGGTGGTGGCCCGCTCGACGTAGAGCGCGCGGTCGAGCACGCCGGCGGCCTCGAACGCCTCGCGGACCCGGCCGAACGTCCGGCCGAGCTTCACCACCGCGGCGGAGTCGGTGGTGGCCAGCCACTCGGCGAGCTCGTCGGCGGGCAGCGTGCCCGGCAGCACGGTGAGCACCTCGTCCCGCTCCACCAGCGGCCGCCCGACGACCGCCGCGGCGCCGCTGACGCTGGTCACGCCGGGCACCACCTCGGTCGGGTAGCGGTGGGCGAGCCGCTTGTGCATGTGCATGTAGGAGCCGTAGAAGAACGGGTCCCCCTCGGCGAGCACGACGACGTCGCGGCCGGCGTCGAGGTGCGCGGCCAGCCGGGCCGCGGCGGCCTCGTAGAACTCGTCGATCGCGCCCTGGTAGCCGCCGGGGTGGTCGGTGCCCTCGGTGGTGACCGGGTAGACCAGCAGCTCCTCGACCTGCCCCTCCCGCAGGTAGGGGGCGGCGAGCGCGCGGGCGACCGAGCGGCCGTGCTGCGCGGCGTGGAAGGCGACGACGTCGGCGGCGGCGATCAGCCGGGCGGCCTTGACGGTGACCAGCTCGGGGTCGCCGGGGCCCAGCCCGACCCCGTACAGGCGCCCGCTCACTCGACGTCGCTCGCGATCGCGTTGACCGCCGCCGCGGCCATGGCGCTGCCGCCCCGCCGGCCGCGGACCACGAGGAACGGCAGGTCGGAGGCGGCGAGGGCCTCCTTGGACTCGGCCGCGCCGATGAAGCCGACCGGGATGCCGAGGACGGCGGCCGGGCGGGGGGCGCCGGCGGCGACCATCTCGAGCAGGTGGAACAGCGCGGTGGGCGCGTTGCCGACGGCGACGACGGCGCCGTCGAGCCGGTCGCGCCACAGCTCCAGCGCGGCGGCGGTGCGGGTGGTGCCGAGCTCCGCGGCCAGCGCCGGCACGCGCGGGTCGCCGAGGGTGCAGACGACGTCGTTGTCCTTCAGCAGCCGCCGGCGGGTGACGCCGGAGGCGACCATCCGCGCGTCGCACAGGACGGGAGCGCCGGCGTCGAGGGCCTCCCGGGCGAGCCGGACGACGTCGGGGCTCGCGGCGACGTCGGCGGCCAGGTCGACCTGGCCGCAGGCGTGGATCATCCGGACGACCACCCGCGCGAGGTCCTCGGGCAGGCCGGCGAGGTCCGCCTCGGCGCGGATCGTCGCGAACGACCGCCGGTAGATCTCGGCGCCGTCCTTCTCGTACTCGTACATCGGGCAGGAGGCTACGTCGCGCACGGAGCGGGTAGCCGGGGGCATGGCCCTTCCCCGCCTCCTCGTCCTCGTCCTCGCCGGTGGTGCCGGTGGGCGCCTGCAGCTGCTCACCGAGCACCGCGCCAAGCCCGCCGTCCCGTTCGCCGGGGTGTACCGGCTGATCGACTTCCCGCTGAGCAACTGCGAGCACTCCGGCATCCCCGACGTCTGGGTGTCGATCCAGCAGCACCCGGCCTCGCTGGCCGACCACCTCGCCAACGGCCGGCCCTGGGACCTCGACCGCACGACCGGCGGGCTGATGACCCTCCCGCCGTTCCAGGGCACCGAGCGCGGCGGGTGGAACACGGGGACGGCGAACTCGCTGTGGCGGCAGGCCGAGCTGATCCGCCAGTTCGGCCCCGAGGCGCTGGTCGTGGTCAGCGCGGACGCCGTCTACGAGCTCGACTACCGCGAGGTCGCCGAGGCGCACCTGCAGTCCGGCGCGGAGGTGACGATGGTGACCACCGAGGTCGCCGCCGACGACGCCGCCCGCTACGGCATCGTGGAGGTCGACGGCGACCGGGTGACCGGCTACGCCTACAAGCCCGACGAGCCGGCGACGACCACCGCCACCAACGAGGTCTTCGTCTTCGACCCCGGGCCCACGCTCGACCGGCTGGAGCAGCTGCGGTCGGAGGTCGGCGAGGAGGGCCTCGAGGACCTCGGCACCCACCTGCTGCCGGCGCAGACCCGCGACGGCGGCGCGCGGGCGCACCCGCTCAAGGGCTACTGGCGGGACGTCGGCACCGTCCCGGCGTACTGGGAGGCGCACCAGGAGTTCCTGTCGGAGGAGCCGCCGATCGACCTCGACGCCCCCGGCTGGCCGATCCACACCCGCGGCGGCCGGCACAGCGCCGCCCGGGTCCTCGACGACGGCCAGATCGAGAACAGCCTGCTGTCGGGCGGCACCCGGGTGTCCGGCAACGTGCGCGGGTCGGTCATCTCCCCGGGCGTCGTGGTCGAGGCCGGGGCGACCGTCGTCGACTCCGTCCTGCTGCCCGGCGTGCGGGTGCGCTCCGGCGCGACGGTGACCCGCGCGGTGGTCGACGACCGCGTCGACGTCGGCAGCGGCGCCACGATCGGCGGCGACGGCGACGTCACGCTGGTCGGCCGCGCGGTGTCCGTCCCCGAGGGCACCGAGGTCTCCGCCGGGGCCCGCTACCCGGACCCCGAGGAGGACCGGCCGACGCGGTAGCCGTCGACGGTCGCGACGACGTCGAGGACCTCGCCGCGGGGGCGGCCGCAGCGGCGCTCGCAGCCGGCCCAGTGCACGCGGGCGCCCTCCGGCACGGTCCCGGACGCGACCGCCGCGGCGGCGTCGGCCCGGACGTCGGCCCGCGACCTCGCGCACCCGGGCCGGCCGGCGCACGCGGTGACCCGCGCCCAGGGGCTGTCGGCGTCGAACACCACGCCGGTCCGGTACAGGTAGACGGCGGCGTCGTCCACGCGGTCCTCGGCCAGGTCGGGCACGACGACGCTGCGCCACGGGGTCAGCTGCACCTCGCCGGTCAGCGACGCGAGCAGGTCGGCCTGGTCGGCGGAGAGCCGGCCGAGCGGGACGACGCCGACGAGCGCGGTCCGCCCGTCGGCCTGGGTCTCCGCGCCGACCGGGCCGGCGTCCACCGCGGCCGGGACGGCGGCCACCGCGGCCGGGGTGCCGCCCAGCCGCGCGGCGACGCGCGCGGGCCCGTCGTCGAGCTCGGTCAGCCGCTGGCCGGTGCCGTCCTGCGCGGCGCGCTCGGCGAGGAAGGCGCGGGTGGCGGCGAGCAGCAGGCCGACGGCGTCGTCCGGCGCGGCGCGCAGCCCGCTGTCCGCCCCGCCGAGCAGCAGCGCGACCGAGGACGGCGACAGCGCCAGCAGGCCGACGTCGCCGCCGAGCCCGGACACGTCGCCGCGGCCGTCGTCGAGCGTGGCCAGGTAGCGGCCCGGCAGCGCGGCGAGGGCGGGGTCGGCGCACAGGCCGGCGTCGAGCGCGGCCACCCACGGCCGGGCGTCGAGCAGCCCGCCGGCGCGGCCGGTCAGCGCGCTGGCCAGCACGTTGCGCACCCGCTCGTGCGTCTCGCTGGGCAGCAGGCCCACGCCGGCGAGCCGGTCGCCGAGCTCCCGCGCGGCGCCGGCGGCCAGCCCGCGCAGCTGCAGGTTGCCCCGGCTGGTCATCTCCAGGGCGCCGTCGCCGAGGTCGCGCGCGGCGGCGGCGAGCACCCGCAGCTGGGCGGCGGTGAGCAGGCCGCCGGGCACCCGCACGCGGGCGAGCTCGCCGTCGGCGGCGGGGTGCGTCTGCAGCGCGCCGGGGCAGGCGTCGGCGCGCGGTCGGGAGGAGGTCATCGCGCCCGCGAGGCTACGACGGGTCGAGCACCCCGGCGGCGAGCTCGGCGGCCACCGGGTGCCCGAACAGCCCCGCCAGCCCGCCGGTGTGCACGAACACGGTCCGCTCGCCGGGCCGGACCGAGCCGTCGGCCACGGCGGCGGCCAGCCCGGCCAGCGCCTTGGCCGTGTAGACGGGGTCGAGCAGCAGCCCCTCCGTGCGGGCCGCCGTCCGCAGCGCCGCGACGGCGGCGTCGGTGCGGGCGCCGTAGCCGTCGCCCACCTGGTCCCGGCGCAGCCGCAGCCCCTCCGGGGACCCGCCGAGCGCCGTCACCAGGCCGGCCACCCGCTCGGCCGGGTCGGGCACGGCGCCGACGTCCACGCCGAGCACGCGCTCGGCGCCGAGCCCGGCCACCAGGCCGGCCATCGTGCCGCCCGAGCCGACCGCGACGACGACGTGCCGGGCGTCGGGCGCCTGCTCCCGCAGCTCGTCCGCGCAGGCCAGGTAGCCCCGCGCGCCGGTGGGCGAGGAGCCGCCCAGCGGCAGCACCGCGGGCACCTCGCCGGCGGCCCGCAGCTCGGCGGCCACCGCGGCCACCCGGGCCTCGACGCCGTCCGGGCCACCGACCACCACGACGCGGGCGCCGAGCGCGCCCTCCAGGGCCAGGTTCCCGGGCCGCTGCGCCGACGGCGCCCCGTGCAGCACCAGCACGGCGCGCAGCCCCACCCGAGCGGCGGCCGCGGCGGTCATCCGCGCGTGGTTGCTCTGCACGCCGCCGCTGGTGACCAGGACGGTCGCGCCGTCCCCGGCCGCCTCGGCGACGAGGTGCTCGAGCTTGCGCACCTTGTTGCCGCCGCCGAGGTCGGTCAGGTCGTCCCGCTTCACCGCCAGGTCCCCCGGCCGCAGGCCGAGGGCGGCGGCGAGCCGCGGTGCCGGGTCGAGCGGGGTGGGCCAGTGCGCCAGGCGGACGGTCACCCCTGCATCGTGCCGGGGTCAGGCGTCGCGGCGGGCCCGGTCGAAGGACATCCACACCTCGCGGCGCTCCCTGCGGCTGGTCACCTGCGCCATGGCGGCGACCCGGCGGCGCTGGTCGAAGGAGGCCACGTGCTGGACGACGGCGACCTCGGCGTCGCGCATCGCCCGCTCGGCGGCGAACTCGGCCGGCGTCGACGGGTACTCGTCGGCCGGGACCGGCGGCACGTCGTCCCGCTCGCGGGCGTACGGGCTGTCGGGCGGCAGGTTGCCGCTCACCCGGCCGTAGGCGCCGAGCAGCAGCAGCACCAGGCCCGCGGCGACGGAGAAGCCGACGTTGCTCAGCCGGAAGGCCAGGAGGTTCAGCCCCGTGTTGAGCACCGCGAGGTTGGCCAGCGCCGACACCAGGAACAGCACGCCGATGACGATCATGACCGTCGAGGCGGTGCGGGGGCTGCGGAAGGCGGCGACGACCAGCACGACCGCGGTGACCAGCGAGATCACCGACAGCAGGCCGTTGGACGACATGCCGAGGATGCGCTGGCCCTCGGTCGAGAAGAAGGCCAGGCCGTTGGCCAGGCCCAGGACGCCGAAGACGGCGATGATCCCGGCGACGACGAACGCCCCAGTGCGCTGGACGGCGTAGACGCGGCTGCCGGACGCGGGCTCCCGCTCGGCGCGGGCCGGGGCGTCGGCGGTCGGGGCGTCGGCGGTCGGGGCGGCGGCGGTCGGGGCGGCGGCGGTCGGGGCGGCGGCGGTCGGGGTGTCGGTGCGCGGGGCGGGGTCGGCGGCGCCGGTCCGTGCGCGGTCGGCCGTCCGGTGGCGGTGCAGCGACAGGGCCATGGTCGTGCTCCTCGGGTCGGTGGTGCTGACACCGGTTGTTCCCAATCCGGTCGTGCCCGGATGCACCCGGTTCCGGACCTTTTCGTCCCTCCTGCCCGCCGGGCGTGTCGTGGTCTCGGGAAGAGCGGGCGCCGCGCCGTCGTTCCGCGGGCGTGACCCAGCCGTTCAGCCCCGACCTGCACTCGGAGTTCCTCCGCGCCGACCTCTACCTCTCCATGGGGCAGCCGATCGAGGCCGCCCGCCTGCTCGAGCCGCTCGTCGAGGCCGAGCCGGGCAACGGGGCCGCCCTCGAGCTGCTGGCCCGCAGCTACTTCGGCTCGGCCCAGCTGCAGCGCGCGGAGACGGCGCTGCGCCGGCTGGTCGACCTCGCGCCGGCCGACGGGTGGGCCCGCCGCGCGCTGGCCCGCACCCTGGAGCGGCAGAGCCGCCGCGACGAGGCCGTCGCCCACCACCGCGTCGCCGACGCCCTGGGCGCCGCCTGACCGTTCCTGCTCCGTCACCGGCGGACGCTTGACCTCGAGTCGACTGGAGGTCCTAGCGTCCGCCGCGTGAGCATGGAGATGACGGCGTGGTCGGCGCTGTCCCGCGCGACGCACGCCCGTCCCGACCGCCGCGCCGTCACCCGCGCGACCCTGCACCGGGTGCTCGCCTTCGCCCGCCCGCACCGGGCGCGCATCACCGGCTACGTCGCCGTCGGCGTCGTCGAGGCCGTGCTCACGGTGGCCTCGCCGCTGCTGGCCGGCCGGGTCGTCGACGCGATCGTCGACGGCGCCGCCACCTCGGTCGTCGTCGGCCTCGCCGTCACGATCGCCGCGCTCGCCGTCCTCGCCACCGCGCTCGGGCTGGTCGGCCGGTACCTGTCGGCGAGCCTGGGCGAGGGGCTGATCCTCGACCTGCGCACCGCCGTGTTCGACCACGTCCAGCGGATGCCGGTCGCGTTCTTCACCCGGACCCGCACCGGCGCCCTCGTGTCCCGCCTGGACAACGACGTCCTCGGCGCCCAGCGGGCGTTCAGCGACACCCTCTCCGGGATCGTCAGCAACACCGTCACGCTCGCCCTCGCGCTCGTGGCGATGCTGACCCTGTCCTGGCAGGTGACCGTGCTGGCGCTGCTCCTGCTGCCGGTGTTCCTGCTCCCGGCCCGCCGGATCGGCCGCCGCCTGGCCGCGCTGAGCCGCACCGCCGCCGTCGCCAACGCGGCGATGACCGGCCAGACGACCGAGCGGTTCTCCGCCCCCGGCGCGACGCTGGTCAAGCTGCTCGGCGACCCCGGCCGCGAGTCGGCGCGGTTCGCCGCCCGGGCGCGGGCGGTCCGTGACGTCGGGGTGCGGACGGCGATGGTGCAGTGGGCGTTCATCAGCGCGCTCACGCTGGTCTCGGCGCTGGCGCTCGCCCTGGTCTACGGCCTGGGCGGGGCGTACGCGCTGCGCGGCGCGCTGGACCCGGGCTCGGTGGTGGCGCTGGCGCTGCTGCTCACCCGGCTCTACGCGCCGCTGACCGCGCTGGCCAGCGCCCGGGTCGACGTCTCCTCGGCGCTGGTCAGCTTCGAGCGGGTCTTCGAGGTGCTCGACCTGGTGCCGCTGGTCCGCGAGCGCCCCGGCGCCGTCGACGTCCCCGACGGGCCGGTGTCCGTGGAGCTGGACGGCGTCACCTTCGCCTACCCGGCGGCCGACCGGGTGTCGCTGGCGTCGCTGGAGGACGTCGCCCGGCTCGACGGCCGCGGCGGCGTCGACGTGCTGCACGACGTCTCGTTCACCGTGCGGCCGGGGCAGGTGGTGGCGCTGGTCGGGTCCTCGGGCGCGGGCAAGTCGACGATCGCCTCGCTGGTGCCGCGCCTGTACGACGTCGACGCCGGCGCCGTCCGGCTGGGCGGCGTCGACGTCCGCGACCTGACCGCCGCCTCGATCCGGCGCACCGTCGGGGTGGTGACCCAGGACGGGCACCTGTTCCACGAGTCGCTGCGGGACAACCTGCTGCTGGCCGCCCCGGACGCGACCGACGACGACCTGTGGGACGCCCTCGCCCGCGCCCGGCTGGCCGACCTGGTCCGCGGGCTGCCCGACGGCCTGGACACCGTCGTCGGCGAGCGCGGCTACCGGTTCTCCGGCGGCGAGCGGCAGCGGCTGACCATCGCCCGGCTGCTGCTCGCCCGCCCGCGCGTGGTGCTGCTCGACGAGGCGACCGCGCACCTCGACGCCACGTCGGAGGCCGCGGTGCAGGCGGCCCTCGACGAGGCGCTCGAGGGGCGGACGGCGATCGTCATCGCGCACCGGCTGTCCACCGTGCGCGGGGCCGACTGCATCCTCGTGCTCGAGGGCGGCCGGGTCGTCGAGCGCGGCCGGCACGAGGACCTCCTCGCCCTCGGCGGGCGCTACGCCGAGCTGCACCGCACCCAGTTCGGCCGGCCGGTGGCGGCCTGAGACCGGACCGGGTCAGCCGCACCGCGAGGACAGGCCGGCGGTCACCGGGCGGTCCCGAACAGCCGTGCGTCGGCCCGGGCGGAGCGCCGGCCGAGCAGCCGGCCCACCGCGGGCAGGAGCGGCGTGGAGCCGAGGATCCGGTCCGCGGCGTCCGGCGGGATCGCCGAGACCACCCAGCCGAGCGCGGACACGGTCTCGCGGAGGGTGTACTCCCGCGCGAACGCGGCGTCCTGGCGGGCCCAGTCCCCGGGCGTGAGGTGGCGCTGCACCAGGGTCATCCCGTCGCGCTCCTCGTGCGCGAGGTGGGCGCCGAGGGCGTCGCCCGTCCGGGCGATGGTGTGCGCCAGCTCCCGCCGGGTGTCCTCACCGCCCCGGCCGCCGGCCAGGTCCGCCAGCGCGTCGGCGCAGGAGGCCAGCAGGGGGTCGATGCCGGCGTGCTCGGCCTCGAGCTGGTCGAGGACGTCCGGGTCGGCGCCGCGCTCGCGCAGCAGCGGCCACAGGTGCGCGTCCTCGCCGGCGTGGTGCTTGTGCAGGAACCGCGCGAACTGCCCGAAGCGACGTCCGAGGGCCCGCCAGCGGGCCCGGTCGCCCACGTCGACCGTGGGGACGGCGGCCGCGAAGGCGGCGAGGTCGCGCCGGAACGCCCGGTGCATCACGTACATGCTGGCCAGGTCGACCGGCCCGTCGGGTGCGGCGGCCTGGCCGGGCAGCAGGAGCTGGGCGGGGTGGGGAGCTGCAGCGGTCATGACGACCTCTTCCGGTTGAGTGACACTCAAACGAATAGAGCGATGGTATGGTCGAGTGGTGACGGGGGGCAAGAGGGTCTACCGCTCCGAGCTGCGCCAGGAGCAGGCCAGGCGCACCCGCGCGCAGGTGCTCGACGCCGCCACCCGCTGCTTCGTGGAGCGGGGCTATGCCGCGACGACGATGCGCGACGTCGCGGCCGCCGCCGGGGTGTCGGTGCCGACGGTGTTCGCGCAGGGCGGCAAGGCGGCGCTGCTGCTCGCGTGCGTGGACCGCGCGCTCGTGGGCTCCGACGAGGACCGGACGGTGCGGGAGCTGGACCCGTTCGCGCAGCTGCTCGCGGCGCCGGACCGCGCGGGCCGGCTGGCGGCCCTGCGGCGGCTGGTGCTCGAGACCGCGCCCGGGGCGCGGCCGATGCAGGACGTCTTCGCCGCCGCCGCGGCGGCCGACCCGGACGTGCGGCCCGCCTACGAGGAGTACGAGCGCCGTCGCCGTGCCGACACCGCCGTCCTCCTCGGCCCCTTCGCGTCCGACCTGCGGGAGGACCTCGACCTCGACGCGGCGACCGACGTCGCGTGGTCGGTCTTCTCGCCGTCGACGCAGTCCCGGCTGATGGTGGGGTGCGGCTGGCCGGCCGAGCGCTTCGCCGACTGGCTGGCCGACACCCTGGACCGGCTGCTGCTGCGCTGACGTCGTCCCCGTCGTGCAGGGGGGTGTGACTCTCCTCGAGCAGGTGACCGCCGCCGTGCGCGCGGCCTGGTGCCGCGAGACCCGCGACGACAGCGACCTCGCCGACTGGTCGCCCGGCGACCCGGCCCGCGGGCAGCGCGGTGCGACCGCGCTGGTCCTGCACGACCTGCTCGGCGGCGACCTGCTGCTCGCCGAGGTGCGCCGGACCGACGGCTCCCGGCAGGGCGTGCACTGGTGGAACCGGCTGCCCGGCGGCCGCGAGGTCGACCTCACCCGCGAGCAGTTCGCCCTCCACGAGGTCGGGGGGGGCGCGGGTCGTCGTCGGCCCGCCCGGCCTGCCCGGCCACGAGGACGGCGGCGACCGCGGGCAGTGCCTCGGGCTGCGCGCCGCGGTGCTGGACGCCCTCGGCCGGACCAGGGGACGGACGTGACCCGGACGGAAACGGGGTGCGGGAGCCCGCTAAGGGGAGGCTAACCTCACCTCGACGACGATCACCGAGGTCAGGAGCCGACCGTGCCGCACCACCCCGCCCCCACCCGCCTGCGGCGCGCGTCGCTGACCGCGGCCGCCGCCGTCCTCGTGGCCGGGCTGGCCGCCTGCGGCGGGACCGCCGACGAGCCCGCGGCCGCGGCCGCGGCCGGGACCGGCGACGGCGCCTTCCCGGTCACCATCGAGAACAGGTTCGGCACCACCGAGATCCCCACCGAGCCGCAGCGCGTGGTCACCGTCGGCTTCAACGACCAGGACTTCGTGCTGGCCCTGGGCGTGACCCCGGTCGGCGAGCGCGAGCTCCTCGGGGACTACGACGCCGCGACCCGCCCCTGGGCGCAGGAGCAGCTGCCGGACGGGGAGATCCCGACCGTGGGCGGCGAGGAGATCGACCTCGAGGCCGTCGCCGCGCTCGAGCCCGACCTGATCGTCGGCGTCTACTCCTTCATGGACGAGACGGTCTACGAACAGCTGTCGGGCATCGCGCCGACGCTCGCGCAGACCGACGAGTACGCCGACGGCGCCACCCCGTGGCAGGAGCAGACCCTGCTCATCGGGCGGGCGCTGGGCCGCGAGGAGGAGGCGCAGGAGCTCGTCGACGACGTCGAGGGCCGGTTCGAGCAGGCGGTCGAGGAGAACCCCGGCTTCGCCGGCAGCTCGCTCGCCGTCGACCTGACCGGCGTCGGCTCGGGCCACTACCTGCTCGGCGCCGACGACCTGCGCACCCAGTTCTTCACCGACCTCGGCTTCACCGTCCCCGACACCAGCGCCGACGTCAGCCAGGAGCGGCTGGACCTGCTGGAGGCGGACGTGCTGGCGGTGAACGGGTACGACCAGGCGGACGCCGACGCGGATGCGCTGTTCTCCGCCCTCGACGTGGTGACCCAGGGGCGCACGGTCCTGCTCGGCGGCTACTCCGGCGACGTGTCCGCCGCGCTCGGCTTCGGCAGCCCGCTCTCGCTGCCCTACCTGCTGGACGAGGTGGTGCCGGCCCTGGCCGCCGCCGCCGACGGCGACCCCTCCACCGCGGTCCCGGTCCTCGGCTGAGGTCCCCGTCCCGTCCCGGCCCCGTCCCCGCCCCCGGCCACGGGGCCGGGGCCGGGGACGTCCGGGCGGTACCGTCTCCCCATCACGGCAGTGCGTGCAGGAAGCCGGTGCGAGCCCGGCGCGGTCCCGCCACTGTGACCCCGGGGAACCGGGGGAGCCGGACACTCCGGCTGCCGTGCCCGACGGCCCGGGGCGCGGACCCCGAGTGAGGACGCTGCGTGTTCGCCCTGCTCTCCACCAGTGACACCGACCTGCTCTCCGCCCGCGCCAGCGGCGCCGACTGGCGGCTGGGCAACCCGGCCCGCCTCGGCGCCGACGGCATCGCGGAGCTGACCGCGGGCGCGCGGCTCGTCGTCGTCCGGATCCTCGGCGTGCGCCGCCAGTACGAGGAGGTGCTCGCGCCGCTGCTGGCCGGGCCCGCGCCGGTCGTCGTCCTCGGCGGGGAGCAGGTGCCCGACGCCGAGCTGATGGAGCTGTCCACCGTCCCGATGGGGGTGGCCACCGAGGCGCACGGCTACCTGGCGCAGGGCGGGCCGGACAACCTGGTGCAGCTGCACCGCTTCCTGTCCGACACCGTGCTGCTCACCGGCGAGGGCTTCGAGCCGCCGTCGGTGGCGCCGGACTGGGGCGTGGTGGAGCGGGCGGGCCGGGGGAGCGGGCCGCGGATCGCCGTCCTCTACTACCGGGCGCACCACCTGGCCGGGAACACCGCGTTCGTCGAGGCGCTGTGCTCCGCGGTCGAGGACGCCGGCGGGCAGGCGCTGCCGGTGTTCGTGAGCTCGCTGCGCAGCGTCCCCGACGACCTGCTCGAGGTGCTGCGCACCGCCGACGCGCTCGTCGTCACGGTGCTGGCCGCCGGCGGCTCCCGGCCGGCGACGGCGTCCGCCGGCGAGGACGACGGCGCCTGGGACGTCGGCCGGCTCGCCGCGCTCGACGTCCCGGTGGTCCAGGGACTGTGCCTGACCCGCTCGCGGGAGGAGTGGCTGGCCGACGACGACGGCCTCTCGCCGCTCGACGTCGGCAACCAGGTGGCCATCCCGGAGTTCGACGGCCGGCTGATCAGCGTGCCGTTCTCCTTCAAGGAGACCGACGCCGACGGCCTCACGCACTACGTCGCCGACCCCGAGCGGGCGGCGCGGGTGGCGGGCACCGCGGTGGCGCACGCCCGGCTGCGGCACACCCCGCCCGCGGAGCGCCGGATCGTGCTCATGCTGTCGGCCTACCCGACCAAGCACGCGCGGATCGGCAACGCCGTCGGCCTGGACACCCCGGCGTCGGTGGTGCGGCTGCTGGCCGCCATGCAGGGGCAGGGCTACGACGTCGGCCCGTTCGACGGTCCCGACGCGCTGCCCGGCGTGGCCGACCTCGACGGCGACGCGCTGTTCCACGCGCTCATCGCGGCGGGCGGGCAGGACGCCGACTGGCTGACCGAGGAGCAGCTGTCGGGCAACCCGGTGCGCATCCCGGCCGCGGAGTACCGGCGCTTCTTCGACACCCTGCCGGAGGACCTCCGCGACGCGATGGTCGAGCACTGGGGCGAGGCGCCCGGGTCGCTGTTCGTGGACGGCTCCGGGGACGACCGGGCCATCGTCTTCGCCGCGCTGCGGGCGGGCAACGTCGTCGTGATGGTGCAGCCGCCGCGCGGCTTCGGCGAGAACCCGATCGCGATCTACCACGACCCCGACCTGCCGCCCTCGCACCACTACCTGGCCGCCTACTGGTGGCTGCGGTCGGTCTTCGGCGCGCACGCGCTGGTGCACGTCGGCAAGCACGGCAACACGGAGTGGCTGCCGGGCAAGACCGTGGGGCTGTCGGCCTCCTGCGGGCCCGACGCCGCGATCGGCGACCTGCCGCTGGTCTACCCGTTCCTGGTCAACGACCCGGGGGAGGGCTCACAGGCCAAGCGCCGCGCGCACGCCACGCTGGTCGACCACATGGTCCCGCCGATGGCGCGCGCCGACTCCTACGGCGACATCGCCCGGCTCGAGCAGCTGCTCGACGAGCACGCCAACGTGGCGGCGATGGACCCGGCCAAGCTGCCCGCCGTCCGGGCGCAGATCTGGACGCTGCTGCAGGCCGCCAAGCTCGACCACGACCTGGGCCTCGCCGAGCGGCCGGAGGACGACCACTTCGACGAGATGATCCTGCACGTCGACGGCTGGCTCTGCGAGATCAAGGACTCGCAGATCCGCGACGGCCTGCACGTCCTCGGCGTCCCGCCGTCGGGGCAGGACCGGGTGGACCTCGTGCTGGCGATGCTGCGGGCGCGGCAGATCTGGGGCGGCGCGGTGGCGCTGCCCGGGCTGCGCGAGGCGCTGGGGCTGACCGAGGACGGCACCGCCGGGCGCGCGGCCACCGATGAGGTGGAGGCGCTGGCGGCCGCGCTGGTCTCGGGGATGGAGGAGGCCGGCTGGGCGATCGGCGCCGTCGGTCCGGTGGTGCGCGAGGTGCTCGGGCGCGAGGACTCCGCCGTCGCGGACGTGCTGCGGTTCGCCGTCGACGAGGTGGTGCCGCGGCTGGAGCGCACCACCGACGAGCTGGACGCCACGCTGCACGCCCTCGACGGCGGCTACGTGCCGGCCGGGCCGTCGGGCTCGCCGCTGCGCGGGCTGGTCAACGTGCTGCCGACCGGCCGGAACTTCTACTCGGTCGACCCGCGCGCGGTGCCGTCACGGCTGGCGTGGGAGACCGGCCAGGCGATGGCCGACTCGCTGCTCGAGCGCTACCGCGCCGACACGGGGGAGTGGCCGCGCTCGGTGGGGCTGTCGGTGTGGGGGACCTCGGCGATGCGGACCTCCGGCGACGACGTCGCCGAGGTGCTCGCGCTGCTCGGCGTCCGTCCGGTGTGGGACGACGCCTCGCGGCGGGTGACGTCGCTGGAGCCGGTGCCGCTCGACGAGCTCGGCCGGCCGCGGATCGACGTCACCGTGCGCATCTCCGGCTTCTTCCGGGACGCCTTCCCGCACGTGGTGACGATGCTCGACGACGCGGTGACGCTGGTGGCCGCCCTCGACGAGTCCCCCGAGCAGAACTTCGTCCGCGCCCACGTCGACGCCGACGTCGCCGGGCACGGCGACCGGCGGCGGGCCACCACCCGGGTGTTCGGCTCCAAGCCCGGCGCCTACGGGGCGGGGCTGCTGTCGCTGATCGACTCCCGGGACTGGCGCGGCGACGCCGACCTCGCCGAGGTGTACGCGGTGTGGGGCGGCTACGCCTACGGCCGCGACCTCGACGGCGTGCAGGCCCGGCCGGACATGGAGGCGGCGTACCGGCGGATCGCGGTGGCGGCGAAGAACGTCGACACCCGCGAGCACGACATCGCCGACTCCGACGACTACTTCCAGTACCACGGCGGGATGGTGGCGACGGTCCGCGCGCTGACCGGGCGCGCGCCGGCGGCCTACATCGGCGACTCGACCCGGCCGGAGCAGGTGCGCACCCGCTCGCTGACCGAGGAGACCTCGCGGGTGTTCCGCGCGCGGGTGGTCAACCCCAAGTGGCTGTCGGCGATGCGCCGGCACGGCTACAAGGGCGCCTTCGAGCTGGCCGCGACCGTCGACTACCTGTTCGGCTACGACGCCACGACCGGCGTGGTGGCCGACTGGATGTACGAGAAGCTCACCGAGACCTACGTGCTCGACCCGGAGAACCGCGAGTTCATGGAGCGGTCCAACCCGTGGGCGCTGCACGGCATCGCCGAGCGGCTGCTGGAGGCCGTCGACCGGGGCATGTGGGCCGAGCCGGACCCGGAGCTGCTGGCCGGGCTGCGGCAGGCCTACCTCGACACCGAGGGCGACCTCGAGGGCGGTGGGACGCCGGCCCAGTCGGGAGCGCCAGCCTGAGGGGGACCCTCCTGCCCCCGCACCGCTCGCGAGCTCGGGGCCGGCCCCTGCAGGAGGGCCGATCGCCCGGTTCACGCGGCCGCTCGCCGGGTAGTCGATCTCCATGGGCATCCTGAACCGACTCCTGGGCACTGCTGAGACCACGGCTCGTCGCGGAGCCGCCGGGGGCCGCGCCGCCGCCGGCCGCGCCACCGGACGCGGGATGGGGCGGGGCACCGCCGGGCGCGGCATGCCGTCCGGCCGCGGCATGGGGCGCTCGCGGATGGCGACCCCGACGCCGACCCGGCGCTTCGGCCGCGGCACGCCGACGACCGCCGCCTCCGGCGGGCTGGGCCGCCTGCTCGGCTCGCTGACCGGCCGCCGCTGAACCGCGGGGGCTGAAGCCCCCACGGACAGCACCATCCGCCGCTAGGGCACCGAGGCGGCGGCGACCAGCAGGACGACGGTCGCTGCCGCCTCGCCCATCGCGCCCATCACGTCCCCGGTGACGCCGCCGAGCCGGGCCGTCGCGCGGGCGTGGACGAGCTCGGCCGCGAGCAGGCCGGCCACCGCGGCCCCGCCCAGCGCCGCCGCGGTCCCCGGGCCGCCGGCCGCCCACCCCGTCGCGGCGGCACCGCCGACCACGAGCAGCCCCCACCCCGCGAGCCAGGGCGCCGACACCGTGCCGGCCACCGCCTGCCCCAGCGACGACCCCTCGGCCGTCGGCGTGCCGGGCAGCCCGGTGCGGGCCATCGCCAGCCGCGCCACGACCACCGCCGTCCACAGCGCGAGCCAGCCGCCGTCGGCCGCCAGCAGCGCCGCCCCCGCCGCCGCCTGCAGCAGCAGGGCGAGGACCAGCGTCACCACCCCGAACGGGCCGACGTCCCCCTGGTGCATGACCTGCAGCGCCCGCTCCCGGCCGCGCAGCGGACCCAGACCGTCGGCGGTGTCGGCCAGCCCGTCCAGGTGGAGCGCCCGGGTCAGCCAGGCGAGCACGGCGAGCGCCGCCACGGCACCGGTCAGCGGGGACACCAGGTGCGCGCCGAGCACGCCGACCCCGGCCGCGACCCCGCCGAGCGCCAGCCCGACCAGCGGCGCCCACGGCAGCACCCCGCGGGTGGACGTCGTCCCGGCGGCGGGGACGCGCACCACGGTGAGCAGCGCGACCGACTCCAGCGGGCCGGCCCACCTCGGCCGGTGCGTCACCGCAGCCGCTGCGGCAGCCCGGCGACGACGAACCACACCTCGTCCGCGGTGCCGGCCAGCCGCTGGTTGACCTCGCCGAGGGTGTCGCGGAACAGCCGGCCCGCGCGGGACTCCGGCACCACGCCCAGACCCACCTCGTCGCTGACCGCCACCACGTGCGCCGGGGTCATCGCCCAGGCGTTGACCAGCGCGTCGACCCGCCCGGCCAGCCGGTCGAGGGCAGCGGGCCCGTCGGTCCACACGCCGGTCTCGTCCATGAGCGCCGCGACCCACGTGGTCACGCTGTCGACCAGCACCGTCCCGCCGCGCAGCAGGTCGCTGGGCGCCGTGGTCTCCAGCGTCGTCCAGCCGGCCGGCCGGCGGGCGCGGTGCGCGGCGACCCGCCGGGTCCACTCGGCGTCGTCCGGCGCCGGTGCCGAGGTGGCCAGGTAGACGACGCCGGGCCGGTCGGCCACCAGCGACTCGGCGTGCGCCGACTTCCCCGACCGCGACCCGCCCAGCACCAGCACCCGCGCCATCAGCCGACCGCCCCCGCGAGCTGCAGCCGGGTGACCGTGCCGTTGTGCGGCGTCACAGCCGGCATCTCCGCGGGGCCCAGCCCGGCGGCGACCGCCTGGGCGGCGCGGATGGTGTCGCCGTGGGTGACCAGCGCGACGACCCCGGCCGGCGGGTCCGCCCGCAGCCGGCCGAGGAGGGCCGCGACCCGGGCGTGCAGGTCGGCCAGGCTCTCCCCGCCCTCGGCCGCCCAGCGCGGGTCGGTCCAGTCGACGACGTCCCACAGCTCCCGCGACGGCCGCCCCTCGAGCACACCGTAGCCCTGCTCGCGCAGCGCCGGCGTGGTGGTGAACGCCAGACCGGTCGCGGCGGCGCAGTGCTCGGCGGTCTGCACCGCCCGCAGCAGGTCGCTGGACAGCATCGCGCCCGGCCCGAGCGCCGCGAGCTCGCGGGCCGCGGCCCGCGCCTGGTCGTGTCCCCGGTCGGTGAGCGGGACGTGCGCCGTCTGGCCCTGCATCAGCCCGGCGGCGTTCCAGGTGCTCTGCCCGTGCCGGACGAGGAGGAGGGTGAGCGGGCGGGCCATGGTGGTCGCCGAGCGTAGGGCAGGCGGGCGCGGGCCCCGGGGCCGGTGCTCGTACCGTCGGGACGTGACCATCCCCGTCCGTCCCGGCGCCGGCCGTCCCGCCGCCGCGCCGACCGGCCCCGACCCGCTGGCCCCGCTGCTCGACCTCCCCGGGGTCCGGGAGGCCGCCGACGCCGCCCGCGCCGGCATCGACCGGCTGCTGGCCCACCGGCTCATGCGCAACCGGTCGGCCGAGGTCAGCACCGAGTCGGCGCTGCGCGGGGCCCGCGCGTCCGCGGCCCTGGACGGCGTCGACGTCCCGCTGGCCGACCTGCGCGCGGGCTCGGTCGACGACCCGGTCGTGCAGGGCTCGCTGCGGGTGTCGGTGGGGCTGGGCTCGCTGGTCGACACGTGGGCGAAGGCCCCCGGGCAGGTGCTCGCCCGGCTGCACGTGCTGGCCGCCGCCGACCTCACCGACCGCGCCGGTCTCGGCCGCCCCGGCCCGCACGCCGGCCCGCGGCTGACCGGCCTGTTCCAGGTGGTGACCGGCACCTCGACCGTCCCCGCGGTGCTGGTGGCCGGACTCGTGCACGGCGAGCTCGCGGCCCTGGCGCCCTTCGGCACCGCCGACGGCGTCGTCGCCCGGGCGGCCGCCCGGCTGACCACCATCGGCCGCGGCCTGGACCCCAAGGCCGTGTCGGTGCCCGAGGTCGGCTTCGTCGACCTGGGCGCCGACGCCTACCGCGACCGGCTGGCCGGCTACGCCGCGGGCGGACCCGACGGCGTCGCCGCCTGGCTGGTGCACTGCTGCCGCGCCACCGAGCTCGGCGCCCGCGAGGGGCTGGCCATCGCCGAGGCGATCCTGCGCGGCTGACCGGCCCGCCCTGCGCCCGGTGCGGGCGCGGCGCACAGTGAGGGGATGCGCCACCTCGACGTCGACGGGCTCGGCCGGGTCAGCCGGATCGGGCTGGGCACCTGGCAGTTCGGGTCCCGCGAGTGGGGCTACGGCGAGGGCTACGCCGAGGGCACCGCGCGTGACGTCGTCCGCCGGGCGCGGGACCTCGGCGTCACGCTGTTCGACACCGCGGAGATCTACGGCTTCGGCCGCAGCGAGCGCATCCTCGGCGAGGCGCTGGGGGAGGAGCGCGGCGAGGTCGTCGTCGCCTCGAAGGTCTTCCCGGTGGCGCCGTTCCCGCCCGTGGTCCGGTCCCGGTTCGAGGGCAGCGCCCGGCGGCTGGGCCTGACGCGGATCCCGCTGTACCAGGTGCACCAGCCCAACCCGGTCGTCCCCGACAGCGTGGTCATGCCGGGCCTGCGGCAGCTGCTCGACGAGGACCGCATCGGCGCCGCCGGCGTCTCGAACTACTCCCTGGCCCGCTGGCGGGCGGCCGACGCGGCGCTGGGCCGGCCGGTCCTCACCAACCAGGTGCAGTTCTCCCTCGTCCGGCCCGGGGCGCTCGAGGACCTGGTGCCCTTCGCCGAGCGCGAGGGGCGCGTCGTCATCGCCTACAGCCCCCTGGCGCAGGGCCTGCTCGGCGGCCGGTACGGCGTGGAGAACCGGCCCGGCGGGGTGCGCGCGGCCAACCCGCTGTTCGGCACGGAGAACCTGCGGCGCGCGCAGCCGCTGCTCGACGTCCTGCGCGAGGTCGCCGCCGCGCACGGGGTCCGGCCCGGGACGATCGCGCTGGCCTGGCTGGTCTCGCTGCCCCGGGTGGTGGTCATCCCCGGTGCCTCGAGCGTGGAGCAGGTGGAGGCCAACGCCGCGGCCGGCGACGTCGACCTGCGGCCCGACGAGCAGGCGGCGCTCACCGCGGCGGCGCGCGCGTTCACCCCGGTGTCCGGCGTCCGCACCCTGGTCGACGGCGTCCGGGAGCGGGTGGACGGGCTGCGCGGGCGGCTGGGCGTCTGAGCGGGCGAGGCCCGATCGACGGGCGCTCAGGCGCCCCGGCGCCGCCACCGGGCGGCGGCTGGGGCCGCCGCGGTCGCAGCGGCCGCCACGGCGGGCACGGTGCGCAGCGACCGCCGCCGCGCGTACCAGGCCAGCCCGGCGACCGCCGCGCCCACGCCCATCGCGGCGCCGGTGACCACCGGCGCCGGCGGCACGGCGAAGCGCGAGCGCATCGACACCGGCCGGGTGAACTCCAGCACCGGCCAGCCGCGCTCGGCGGCCACCTTGCGCAGCGCCCGGTCGGGGTTGACCGCCGTCGGGTGCCCGACCGCGGTGAGCATCGGCAGGTCGGTGACCGAGTCGCTGTAGGCATGGCAGTCGGCCAGGTCGTAGCCGTTCTCGGCGGCCACCCGCCGCATCGCCTCGGCCTTGTTCTCCCCGTACGCGTAGAACTCGATCTCGCCGGTGTAGCGGCCGTCGACGGTCACCATCCGGGTGGCCACCACCCGGTCGGCGCCGAGCATCTCGCCGATCGGCTCCACCATCTCCGCGCCGCTGCTGGAGACGATGACGATCTCCCGCCCCGCCGCCCGGTGGGACTCGATGAGGTCGGCCGCCTCGGCGTAGACCAGCGGGTCCACGACCTCGTGCAGCGTCTCCCGGACGATCTCGTGCACCGTCGCGACGTCCCAGCCGGTCGCCATGTCGGTGATCTGCGCCCGCATCCGCTCCATCTGCTGCGCGTCGGCGCCGGAGAGGGAGAAGACGAACTGCGCGTAGGCGCCCTTGAGCACGGCGCGGCGGTTGATCAGCCCGCCCGCGAAGAAGGGACGACCGAAGGCCAGGGTGCTGGACTTGGCGATGACGGTCTTGTCCAGGTCGAAGAACGCCGCGGCGTGCGTCACGGTTCACGACTGTAAGCGGACGTCCCGGGTGTGACGGGTCTCGCAACCCCGTCCACACCCTTTCGGGTCGTCCACAGTTGCCCGGTCCGGCACGCGCGCACCGGCCGTCCGCGATGGGCTCCGGCGCGTGCCCCCGCGTCCGGTCCCCCCGCCGTCCCGTCCGCTGGTCGTCTGCGCCGACGAGGACCTCCTCGACGACGTCCTGCGCGTCCTCGCCGCCGCCGGCACCGAGCCCGAGGTGGCCACCGGCGGGACGGCGCTGCGCCGCGCCCACCGGGACGCCGCGCTGGTGCTGCTCGGCGCGGACGTCCTCGACAGCCCGGCGGTGCGCGCCCTGCCCCGCCGCCCGGGCGTGGTCGTCGTCGCGCCCAGCGCCCTGCCGGCGCCGGCCTGGGCGGCCGCGGTGGAGCGCGGCGCCGAGCGCGTCGCCGTGCTGCCCGACGACGAGGCGTGGCTGGCCGCCCGGGCGGGGGAGGCGGGGCGGTCGCCGGTGGCGCGCGGCTGGCTGGCCGTCGTCGGCGGCAGCTGCGGCGGGGCGGGCGTCAGCACGCTGGCCACCGCCCTCGCCGTGGCCGCCGCCAGGCGCGAGGGCGTCCTGCTGGTCGACGCCGACCCGTGGGGCGGCGGGCTGGACCTGCTGCTCGGCGCCGAGGACGCCGAGGGGCTGCGCTGGCCGGAGCTGACCGGGGTGCGCGGCCGGGTGGACGGGGACGCGCTGCTCGCCGCGCTGCCCACGGCCGCCGGGGTGCACGTCCTCGCCGCGGCGCGCGACGACCCGGCGCCGGTGCCGGCCGAGGCGCTCGCCGCCGTCGTCGACGCCGCGCGGGACCGCGGGCTGCCGGTGGTGGTGGACCTGCCGCGCACGGCGGCGCCCGACCCGGCGGCGGAGGCGGTGCTGGCCGAGGCCGACCTGGCGCTGCTGGTCGTGCCCGCCCGGCTGCGCGCCGCCTCGGCCGCCCGGGCGCTGGTGGCGGGGGCGCCCTGGTCGGCAGCCCGGCTGGTGGTGCGCACCGTCCCGGGCGGCCTGTCCGCCGCGGAGGTGGCCGCCGTGGCCGGACGGCCGGTGCTCGCTGAGCTGGGGCACGACCGCGGCGCGCTGCCCCGGGGCGAGCGCGGCGAGCCGCCGTCGGTGGCGCCGCGCAGCCCGCTGGGCGCGCTCGTCCGCCGGCTGCTCGGTGAGCTGTCCCGGCCGGAGCGGGCGGCGTGAGCGGCCTGCCGCTGGTCGAGCGCGTGCGCGCCCGGCTGGCGCTGGAGCCGGGGCCGCCGAGCCGGGCCGCGGTGGCGGCGCTCGTGCGCGAGGAGGCCGGCCTGCTCGGCGAGACCGACGTCCTCGCCGCGGTGCGCGACGCGGTCGCCGAGCTGGCCGGAGCCGGGCCGCTGGAGCCGCTGCTGCGGGCGCCCGGCGTCACCGACGTGCTGGTCAACGGCCCGGCCGAGGTGTGGGTGGACCGGGGGAGCGGCCTGGAACCCGCGGACGTGCGGTTCCCCGACGAGGACGCCGTCCGCCGGCTCGCGGTCCGGCTGGCCGCCAGCGCCGGGCGCCGCCTCGACGACGCCGCGCCGTGGGTCGACGCGGGCCTGCCCGACGGCACCCGGCTGCACGCGGTGCTGCCGCCGGTCTCGGCCGCGGGCACCTGCCTGTCGCTGCGGGTGCTGCGGCGGTGCTCCCTCGGTCTGGCCGAGCTCGCCGCGCGCGGGACGCTGCCGGGGCGGTCGGAGGCGCTGCTGCGGGCGGTGCTCCGGCGGCGGCTGGCCTTCCTGGTCACCGGGGGCACCGGGTCGGGCAAGACCACGCTGCTCTCGGCGCTGCTCGGCGAGGTGCCGCCGGGCGAGCGCGTGGTCCTCTGCGAGGACGCGCCGGAGCTCACCCCGGCGCACCCGCACGTCGTCCGGCTGCTCACCCGCCCGCCGAACGTGGAGGGCGCCGGGCAGGTGACCCTGCGCGACCTCGTGCGCCAGGCACTGCGCATGCGGCCCGACCGGCTGGTGGTCGGCGAGGTCCGCGGCGCGGAGGTCACCGACCTGCTGGCCGCGCTCAACACCGGGCACGACGGCGGCTGCGGCACCCTGCACGCCAACCGGCCGGGGGAGGTGCCCGCGCGGCTCGAGGCGCTGGGCGTGGCGGCCGGCCTGGACCGGCGGGCGGTGCACAGCCAGGCCGCGGCCGCGCTCGCGGTGGTCGTGCACCTGCGGCGCACCCCGGCGGGCCGCCGGGTGGCGGAGGTCGGGGTGGTGCGCCGCGACGGCGACCTCGTGGCCGTCGACGCCGGTTGGCGGGCCGACGGCGGCCCGTGTCCCGGCGCGGACCGGCTGGCCGCCCTCCTCGACGGCGGGACGGCGTGACCGCGGCGCTGGCGGCGGGCGCCCTGGCGCTGCTGCTGTGGCCCGGCGGGGCGGCCCGACGGCGGGCGCGGCTGCGCCGGCTCACCGGGGCGCGCCGCCCGGTACGGGGGCCGCTGGTCGCGGCTCCGCGGTCCTGGCCGGTCCTCGCTGCGGTCGCGGGAGCCGCCGCCGGGGCGCTGGCCGACCCGCCGCTGGTCGCCGTCCTGGCCGGTGCGGCCGCCGCCGGGGCCGCCCGGGCGGGGGCCCGGCGGCGCGCGCTGCGCCGGGACGAGCAGGACCTCGACGTCCTCGCCGACGCCCTGGCCGCCCTGGCCGCGGAGCTGCGCAGCGGCCGGCCGCTCGACGCGGCGACCGCGGCGGCGGTGGCGGTGGTCCCCGATCCCGACGGCGCCCGGGCGCTCGCCCGTGCCCTCCGTGCGCCGGCCACCGTGCCGGCGGAGGCGAGGTCGGAGCTCGGCCGGGCGCACGGGCGGCTCGCGGCGGCGGTCGAGCTCAGCAGCCGGACGGGGTGCTCGCTGGCCGCCGTCGCCGGGGCGGTCGAGGACGACCTCCGGGCCCGCCGGCGTCAGCGGGAGGAGCTGCGCTCGGTGACCGCCGGACCGCTGGCCAGCCCCGCGCTGCTGGCCGGGCTGCCGCTGCTGGCGCTCGCCATGGGCAGCGGCATCGGCGCCGACCCGTGGGCGGTGCTCACCACGACGGTGCCCGGGCAGGCGTTGCTCGTCGCCGGGGTGGCGCTGGAGGCGGCGGGGCTGGCCTGGTCGGCGCGGCTGGTCCGGCGGGCGCTGCGGTGAGCGCCGCGGGAGCCCAGGCGTCGGTGCTGCTGGCGCTCGCCGGCGCGCTGGCCGCGTGGCCGACACCGGCGGTGCGCCGCACGGCCCGGCTGCGTGCCCTCGGCGCGCCCGCCGTGCCGGAGCGGCCGCCGGAGGGGACTCCCGGCCCGCTCCGGCGGCTGGTGCTCCCCGTCCTCGCCGGTGCCGCCACGGCCCTGCTCGTCGGCGGCGCGGCCGGGGTGGTGCTGGGAGCGGTCGGGGCGGTGCTCGCCGACCGGTGGCTGCGGCGGGCGCCCGGCGCGGGGCCGCCGCGCGAGGTGCTGGCCACCGACCTGCCGGTGGCCTGCGACCTGCTCGGTGTCTGCCTCGGCGCCGGGCTGCCGGTCGGCGGGGCGCTCGCGGCGGTGGCGGCGGCCGGCGCGGGACCGCTGGGTCCCGCGCCGGTCGACGTCACCCGCCGGCTGCGTCTCGGGGCCGCGCCCCGCACGGCGTGGCACGACGTGCCGCCCGAGCTGGCCGGGCTGGGCCGGGTCCTGGTGCGCGCGGGGGAGTCGGGAGCGGCGGCGGTGCCGGCCCTGCGCGTGCTGGCGGCGGAGGCGCGGACGGCCGCGCGGAGCCGGGCCGAGGCGGGCGTGCGCCGGGCGGGGGTGTGGGTGCTCGCGCCGCTCGGGCTGTGCTTCCTGCCGGCGTTCGTGTGCCTGGGCATCGCGCCGATGGTCATCGGCATCGCCGGCCAGGTGTTCGGGTGACTCCGGGGGTGAGGGCCGTCAGCGGCGGCCGGCGGGCATCGCGGAGGTGTGGGCCGGCACGAGCGCCCAGGCCGCGGGGACCGACGCGGGGACCGCCGGCGCGGCCGGGGCGAGGTCGAGCACCATCCGCGTGGGCTGGAAGGCCTCGGCGTAGCCGATGCGGGCCTGCGCGCCCCAGTGGCGGGCGGAGGCCACGACGGCGTCCGGCTCGACCATCGCCGAGCGCTCCACCTGGGAGGCGTGCGCGGCGAGGGCGTCGAGCTTGCCGGCGAGGTGCGCGGTGACGTCGACGTACACGCTCGGCGCGAAGGCCAGCGTGGAGGGGCTCTGGTAGTGCAGGACCCGCGGCAGGCGCCGGGCGGCGCCCAGGGTGGCGGCGGCGATGGCGCGGTGGTCCTGGTGGCTGTCGTCGGGGGCGTGCACGTAGACGAGGTCGGCGGCGGTCTCCCGCAGCACCTGCTCGATGCGGCGGACGGTGCCCGAGTCGGCCACGACCTCGCAGTCCCGCAGCCCGCCCCAGGCCAGCCGCGCGCCGATCAGCTCGGCCGCGCGCTGCTGCTCGGCGCGCCGGCCGGCGATCTGGCCGTCGTCGCCGGGGCCGTTCTCGCCCCCGGTCATCACGAGCATGGTCACCGTGTCCCCGGCCGCCACGTGCGCCATCAGCGCGCCGCCGCAGCCGAGCTCGATGTCGTCGGGGTGGGCGCCGATGGCCAGGACGCTGCGCCCGGGGCCCCTCGTCGTCGTGCCGTCCACGGCCGCCGTCCTCTGCTCGCCAGGGGCGGCCTCCCCGCCCGACACCTGTCCATCGGCGCCGCCGGCGGCGCCCTCCAGCGTGGCGACCGGACCTCCCCCGTCGGGGGGAGATCCGGTGGTGCGCAACCCGTCAGACGGCGACGGCCCGGGCTGCCACCGCGAGGGCGAGCTCCGCGGCCTCGGGGAACGAGCCGGTCGCCGCCCACGGGGCGGGGACGTCCGGCGCCGCCGCGTACTCGCCCTGCCGGACGCGGATCGCCCGCGCGCCCACGGCCGCGGCGACGGCGACGTCCTTGCCGGGGCGGTCACCGATCACCAGCACCCGGTCGGCGGGGACGCCCAGGCGCGCGGCGAGGGCGAGCAGCCCCTGCGGGGCGGGCTTGCGCGCGGCCCGGCCGCCGAGGGTGTCGGTGACCAGCACCGCGGTCAGCAGCGGGCCGAGCCCGGTCGCGGCGAGCTTGGCCGCCTGGATGGCCGGGTTGCCGTCGGTGAGGCAGCCGACCGGCACGGCGCCGGCCAGCGCCGCGAGGGCCTCGCGGACGCCGGGGTAGGGATCCAGCCGCTCCGGCGCGCACGCCGTGAACGCGGCGACCAGCGGCGGCACGAGCCGGGCCAGGGCGCCGGCGGGCACCCCGGCGGCGAGCAGCGCGCGGTCGATCGTCCCGCCGGCGTCGGACCCGGCCGCCAGCTCCGCGACGAGCGCCGCGTGCACCGCGTCGCCGTCCAGCCCGGCGGCGCCGGCGGCGGTCCCGACGGCCGCCGCGGCCGCGGCCAGGTAGGCGGCCTGCGGGTAGAGGGTGTCGTCCAGATCGACGACGACGGCCAGCGGCGGCGGCCCGTCCCACCCCGGCACGGTGCTCACCAGGGCAGCCGGCCGTCGGTGAAGTCGGGCTCGCCCAGCGCCAGCAGGGCGTCGGTGGCCTCGTCGGCGAGGACGGCCGCCACCTGCGGTCCGGTGGTGCCGTCCCCGTAGGGGCAGGGCAGGCCGGCGGCGCGGGCCTGCCCCGCAGCGCTGGTGTGCGCGGCGGCCGCGGCCAGGACGGCGTCGGCGGCGCAGTCGTCGGCCAGGCCGGCCAGCGTGGTGGTGCCGGCCTCGACGCCCTCCCACCGCGGCGTCGAGCCGCGCAGCACGACCACCGGGACGCCCAGGTAGGCGGCCTCCTCCTGGATGCCGCCGGAGTCGGTGACCGCCAGCCGGGCCGAGGCCAGCGCGGCCAGCAGGGTGTCGTGGTCGACCGGGCCGCTGCGGGTGATCGCCGGGTGGTCGAGCTCGGCGTCCAGGCCGGCGTCCGCCAGGCGGGCCGCGGTCCGCGGGTGCACCGGGAAGGTCACCGGCCCGACCCGGTCGGCCAGCGCGCGGACGACGCCCACCAGGCGCTCGAGCCGCACCGGGTCGTCGACGTTGGTGGGGCGGTGCGCGGTCACCAGCACGCCGGACCGCTGCGCCACCGGCACCGGGCGGACCCCGCGGGTGACGAGCGTGTCCACCACCGGGTTGCCGACCACGAACACCCGCTCGGCGGGCACGCCCTCGGCGGCGAGGAACGCCGCGGCCCGCCGGGTCGGGGCCAGGTGCAGGGCGGCCACCGCCGCAGCCACCCGCCGGTTGACCTCCTCCACGCTGCGCGGGTTGAGGCTGCGCAGCCCGGCCTCGAGGTGGGCGAACGGCACGCCGGCGCCGCGGGCGGCCAGCGCGTAGGCGGGCACGGTGTTCGTGTCGCCCAGCGCCAGGACCACGTCGGGCCGGAACCGGGCCACCGCTCGGGCGGCGTCGGCGTGCAGCGCGCCGTACCGGGCGGCGGGGTCGTCGGCCGGCAGCACGAACCGGCAGGTGGGCGCGAGGCCGAGGGTCTCCTGCAGCCGGGTGGAGAGCGCGGGGTCGGTGTGCTGGCCGGTGTCCACGACGTCGACCCGGTGTCCCGCGGCGGTCAGGGCGGCCACCACCGGGGCGAGCTTGACCACCTCGGGGCGGGTCCCGAAGGGCACCAGGACGTGCCTGCGGCGGCTCACGCGGACACCGCCTGCGCGGCGCACGGGTCGGTCACCGGGGTGCCGTCCTCGGCGGTGTAGGTCTCGGCGAAGTAGCGGCTCATCCGCACGCCCGGGGTGAACCACAGGTGCGGCAGCCGGGCCTGCGGGTCGCGGATGCCGGTGAGGTGGGCGCTCACGACGTCGGCGCCGGCGGCCAGCGTCAGCGGCAGCCCGCCCGAGAACCGCGGGTTGATCTCGACCACGGTGGCCCGGCCGTCGTCGCCGACGAAGCCCTGCACGTTCGCCGGGCCGGTCAGCCGCACCGCCTCCAGCGCGCCGGCGACCACGTCGGTGACGGTGGGGGAGTCGAAGGTGGTGCCCTTGACCGAGATGCCGGCCCGGGTGTCGTCGCGCCAGCGCGGCACCACGGTGAGCAGCCCGCCGTCGCGGCCGACGAGGGCGTCGGCGGTGAACTCGCGCCCCTCGAGCCGGGTCTGCGCGATGAGCGAGGCGTCCTCGGCGAGGGCGTCGGCCACCGCGGAGCGGGCGTCGAGCAGCCGGACGCCGCGGCTGCCGCGCCCGGCGCGCGGCTTGACCACCCACGGGCCCGGGACCCGCACCAGCCCGGCGGGGGTGTCGGTGGTCGCGGGATGGGGGACGCCGGCGTCGCGCAGCGTGCGGGCGAACGCGGCCTTGTCGCAGCACAGCTCCACGCTGTCCGCCGACGGCAGCCAGGTGGCCACCCCGGCCGCGGCCAGCTGCTCCGCGCCGGCGATGAGGGCGGGCAGCTCCTCGGCGACCGTGCCGATCAGCGCGTCCGCGCCGTGCGTCGTCGCGAGGGACACGAGGGCGTCGACGAAGCGCACGTGGTCCGCCCGGGGGACGACCGCGCCGACGGTGGCCAGCGCCGCGCCGGCGGCGGTCCAGTCGGCGTCCACGCCGACCACCCGGTGACCCAGGGCGACCAGGCGGCGGACGACCGCGACCCCGGCCGGGCCACCCGCCCCCGTGACGAGGACGGCGGGGCGCGCCGCGTCCGGGTCGGCGTGCCGGCCGCCGGACGGGGGCGCGGGCGCGGGATGCAGGGTCGAGGTCACCGGGGCGTCTCCGAGTCGTGCGGGCGGGCGAAGCTGGCGGGGTGCGGGGCAGCGGGACCGGGCGCCGGCGCGGGAGAGGCGGCTGGCGGCGCGGCCGGGCGGCCGGTGGGCGGCACCGCGATCCGCGCGACCGGGACCGTCGGCTGCGCCGGAACCGGCCGGGAGGACAGGCCGTCGTCGACGGCCGGCCGGGCCAGCAGCCACCCCCGCGCCCACAGCCGCAGCGCGGCCACCCGGGTGTCGGTGACCGGCTCCCACTGCCGCGCGGCGACGCACTCGGCCAGGCAGTCCAGGACCGCGAGGTCGGTCTCGTAGGTGGCCACGGCCACGAGCGAGGCGCCGTGCGCGCCGAGGCCGTCGGCGGTCAGCCCGCGGACGTGCTCGGCCCGGTGGTCCGGGGGCAGGTGGCCGAGCCGGTAGTCCACGCGCGCGGACTCGCGGCGGGCGGCCAGCCAGGCCGACAGCCGGCGGGGGTAGACGTGGCGGTGCAGCAGCCCGGTGACCGTGGTGCGCCGCCGCCGGGCGCGCCGCTCGTCACCCTCCGGGTCGCGGTAGCCCAGGCCCGGACGGGCCCAGCTGTCGGGACGGCGGGCGGTGTGCCGGCCCGACACGTCCTGCTCGGCACGCTCGAGGGCCGGCAGGGTGATCCACACCATGAGCAGGAAGCCGCCGAGGGTGGCGACCAGGTTCCACACCGTGCCGACCCAGTCGTGGAAGAGGACCAGCGCACCCTCGCCCCACAGCAGGCCCGCCCCCGCGGACAGCAGCAGCCGGCCGTGGTTGAGCAGCAGCAGCGCCGCGACGGCGACCAGCAGCCCCCCGACGGCGTGCAGCTTGCGGCTGCGCAGCACGACCGCGGTCAGCGCGGTCAGCCCCAGCACCGACAGCACCGACGAGCACGACGCCGTCACGACCGCGTCGATGATCCCGCCGTCGCCGGGGAAGAGCAGCACGTGCTGCGGCAGCACGCCCGAGACCCGGCCCGGTGCGATCCAGCCGAGCACCGTCGCCACGCCGGCCGCCTCGACCACCTGGAGCGGGCCGGACAGGTGGCGGAAGCCGAGCACGCAGATCACGGCGGCGAGCGCGAGGTCGAGCAGCACCGGCACCAGCCGGCGGTTCGTCCCCCGCCATGCCCGCCGGCGGACGGGCGGAGCCGCGAGGCCGGCGGCGCTCACCGCTGCTCCCCGAGGGTGGCGGCGAACGACCGCGGCCGGCCGGCGAGCTCCGCCGCGACGGGATCGGTGGCGGCCACCGCGACGGCAGGTGCTGCCGGCAGCACGGTCGAGGTGGCGCCGGACCGTCTCGTCTTCACCCAGCTGTAGGGCCGCCCGAGCATCCCGTCGACGTAGGCACGGGACGTGATCCAGATCGACAGCGCGAACGCGGGCAGGAAGCCCAGCAGCCGCCAGGCCGACCGCCGCTCCACCCGGCCGACCAGCAACCCGACGCACAGCTCGGCGAGCGGGCCGATGAACAGCAGCATCGACAGCGGCAGCAGCCCGACGACCGGCAGGTCCCCGATGCCGAACGCGCGCAGGACGGTGAGCAGCAGGCCCAGTCCGGACAGCATCGGCACGTGGTAGACGCCGAGGAACAGCGTCGTCTCGACCTTCTCCAGCGGGGACAGGTGCGGCGAGCGCACCAGCGGCCGCCAGTGGTCGCGCAGGCACTTCTGGTGGCCGCGGGCCCAGCGGTAGCGCTGCTTCCAGAACCGCTGGGCGCTGACCACCGCCTCCTCGAAGTCGATGGCCGAGACGTCGTAGCGCACCCGCTGCCCGGCCATGAGGACGCGCAGCGTGAGGTCGGTGTCCTCGGTGACCGTCTCGGGGTTCCAGCCGCCGAGCGCGCGCAGCGTGCTCATCCGCACCGCGCAGTTGGCGCCGCCGTAGGCGGGCAGCTCGAACAGCGCCTGGCGGCCGTACTCGTTGACCAGGTAGCCGGAGAGGTAGTCGACGAAGACGACGCCGGCCATGGAGGAGTCCTTGCCGTTGCGGATCACGCACCGGCCCATGACCGCCCCGACCACCGGGTCGCGGAAGTGCCGGACCAGCCGGCGCAGCGATGAGGGCTCGGGCTCGTGGTCGGCGTCGAAGACCAGCACGACCTCGGCGTCGACCAGGTCGAGGGCCTCGTTGAGCGCGCCGGACTTCCCCCCGCCGGCGCCGGGCGGCCGGTGCAGCACGCGCAGCCGCGGCTCGCGCGCGGCCCACGCGTCGAGCTTCGCGCCGGTCGCGTCGTCGGACCCGTCGTCGACGACGACGAGCGTGAGCCGGTCGGCCGGGTAGTCCAGCGTGAGCAGCGCCGACACCATCCCGTCCACGACGAGCTCCTCGTTCTTGCAGCCGACGAGCACCGCGACCGGCGGGGTGTAGGTGTCCAGGCCGACGTCGGCGGCGAGCAGGTCGCGCTCGGCCCAGCGGGCGGCCGCGACGGCGAAGGCGAGGTGCCGGCAGAAGTAGACGCCGAACACCACGTTGAGCGCACCGGCGGCGACGCCGAGGGTCGGGTCGAGCCCGAACGCGACGACGGCGGCGGCGAGGGCGACGACGTAGCCGGCCAGGACGAGGGGGCGGCCCTCGGGGCGGTCGGTGCCGTGCGCCACGGGTCCTCCTCCCGGCCTGCCGGTGACGCGTCCGCGCCACCTCCTCGCTGATTCGGCATCTGCCGGCACCACCTGAAGCGGAAGCGCCGACACCCGCCGCAGCGCCGTCCACAGGCGGCCCGCCGTCCACAGCCTGCGGGCGGACGCCGGCGGGAGCGCCCGGCGCGGCGAGGGTCGGGGCGCGCCCCGCGACCGGGGCCCCCGACCCGAGGAGGAGCCGTGACCACCGACCACCCGCCCGCCGAGGACCCGACCGAGCAGACTCCCGCGGGACGCGGCCGGCGAGGGCTCGCCCGCCGCTGGGCCCGGGTCCGCGCGACCGCCGAGGCGGGCATGAGCACCGCCGAGTACGCCGTCGGCACGGTCGCGGCCTGCGCCTTCGCCGCGGTCCTCTACCGCGTGGTGACGGGGGGCTCGGTCGTCAGCGCGCTCGGTGACCTGGTCGAGTCCGCGCTCGGCGCCCTCTCCTGACCGTGCGCCGCCGCACGGTGTCCCCGGACCGGCGGGAGGCCGGGATGGTCACCGCCGAGGCCGCCGTCGTGCTGCCCGTGCTGGTGCTCGTGCTCGCGGCCGTCGTCTCCGCCGTCGTCGTGGTCGGCGCGCACCTGCGCTGCGTGGACGCCGCGCGGGAGGGCGCCCGGGCCGCCGCCCGCGGGGAGGACGCGGCGCAGGTCCGGGCGCTCGCCGCCCGGGTGGCGCCGGACGGGGCGGTGACCGCGGTGGTCGTCGCGGGGGAGGAGGTCCGGGTCACCGTCGGCGCGTCGGTGGCTCCGCTGGGCGTCGGCCCGGCCGTCGGGGTCGGGGCGAGCGCGGTCGCCCGGCTGGAGCCCGGGGTGGCCGCGGGGTGAGCGGGCGGGAGCGGGGCTCGGCGACGGTGTGGACGGTGGCCCTGGCCGGCGTGCTCGCGCTCGTCGGGCTGGCCGCGGTCCTCGTCGGCGCGGCGGCGGTCGCCCGCCACCGCGCCGGGTCCGCGGCCGACCTCGCCGACCTCGCCGCCGCCGCGCGGGCGGTCAGCGGGGACCCGGCCGACGCCGCGGCCGCCGCCGAGGTGGCACGGGCCAACGGCGCGGACCTGGTCGCCTGCACGGTCGGGGGCGGCGCGGTCGTCGACGTCCGGGTGGCGGTCACCGTCCCGCTCGGCCCGCTGGGCGCCCGCCGCGCCGAGGCGGTCGCCCGCGCCGGGCCGGCCCCGCCCGCGGGTTCAGAAGACGAGGCCGTCCTCGACGTGGCCGGCGCCGGCGTCCGCGGCGGGTCCGTCGGCGTCCGGCTCCGCGGCGGGCTCGGGCCGGGGAGCGGCCCGCCCGGTGCCCGGCCGCCGCAGCAGCCCCTGGACCGGGCCGGTCGGCACCACGTGCGCGGTGCCCTCGACGTCGGACTCCTCCACGTCGTCGGCGTCCGCGGTGTCCTCGGCCGCGGCCAGCTCGTCGAGCACGACGTCGAGCACGCGCACGGCGCCGGCCTTGTCCAGCGGGTCGTTGCCGTTGCCGCACTTGGGCGACTGCACGCAGGAGGGACAGCCGCTCTCGCACTCACAGCTGGCGACGGTGGCGCGGGTGGCCCGCAGCCAGCGTCGCAGCGCCGCGAAGCCCCGCTCGGCGAAGCCCGCGCCACCGGGGTGCCCGTCGTAGACGAACACCGTCGCGGTCCCGGTGTCCGGGTGCAGCGCGGTGGACAGCCCGCCGAGGTCCCACCGGTCGCAGGTGGCCAGCAGCGGCAGGATGCCGATCGCCGCGTGCTCGGCCGCGTGCAGCGACCCGGGCAACGCCAGGTCGTCCACCTCGGCGCGGGCGACCGCGTCGGCGTCGAGGGTCAGCCACACCGCCCGGGTGCGCAGCTGGCGCGGCGGCAGGTCCAGCGGGAACTCGGCGAGCACCTCGCCGGTGCCGGCCCGCCGGCGCTGGTAGGCCACGACCTGGTTGGTCACGTCCACGACGCCGGTGTGCGCGGTGACCATGCCCAGCCGCCGGGTGCGCTCGACGTCCACGACCGACAGGTCGGTGACGTCGCGGGCCACGGTGGTCCACTCCGGGCTCTCGGCGTGCACGACGGCGCAGGCGTCCTCGGGGTCGAACTCGTCGACGACGAAGGTCTCCCCGCGGTGCACGTACAGCGCGCCGGTGTGCACGGTGGAGTGCGCCGCCCCGCCGTCCACGGTGCCCAGCAGCCGGCCGGTGTCGCCCTCGATGATCGCCACCGGCTCGCCGCCGCTGCCCCGGATGTCGACCTCGGGGCGCCCGCGCCCGGCCCAGTACCAGCCGGCCGGGCGCCGCCGCAGGTCGCCGGCGGCGACGAGCTCCTCCAGCCGCGCCTCGGCCACCGGGCCGCCGAAGTCGGGCAGGTCCTCGGGGGTCAGCGGCAGCTCGGCCGCCGCGGAGCACAGCTGCGGCCCCAGCACGTAGGGGTTGGCGGGGTCGGTGACGGTCGCCTCGACCGGCCGGCCGAAGACCGCGCGGGGGTGGTGGGCCAGGTAGTGGTCCAGCGGGTCGTCGCGGGCCACGAACACGACCAGCGACTCGCGCTGCGCCCGCCCGGCGCGGCCGGCCTGCTGCCAGAGGGAGGCCAGCGTGCCGGGGTAGCCGGCGAGCACCACGGCGTCGAGACCGGCGATGTCGATGCCGAGCTCGAGGGCGTTGGTGGTGGCCACGCCGAGCAGCTCGCCGGCGGACAGCGCCCGCTCCAGCTCGCGCCGCTCCTCGGGCAGGTAGCCGCCGCGGTAGGAGTCCACGCGGCGCACCAGGTCGCTGCGGCCCCGGTCGGCCAGCAGCCGGCGGGCCTGCTCGGCCACCGACTCGGCGCTGCGCCGGGACCGGACGAACGCCAGCGTCCGCGCGCCGCGCTCGACCAGGTCGGCCAGCAGCCCGGCGGTGTCCGCGGCGGCCGACCGGCGCAGCGGCGCCCCGTGCTCGCCGGTCTGCTCGGTGAGCGGGGGCTCCCACAGCGCGAAGGTCGCGCCCGGGCGCGGGGAGCCGTCGTCGGTCACGGCCACGACCGGCGCCCCGACCAGCCGGCCGGCCGCCGCGGCCGGCTCGGCCACGGTCGCCGAGGCCAGCACGAACACCGGGTCGGCGCCGTAGCGGCGGCAGATGCGGCGCAGCCGGCGCAGCACGTGCCCGACGTGCGAGCCGAAGACCCCGCGGTAGGCGTGGCACTCGTCGACGACGACGTAGGCCAGCCGGCGCAGCGTCGAGGACCAGCGCTGGTGGGCCGGCAGCACGCCGCGGTGCAGCATGTCCGGGTTGGTGACGATCCACCGCGAGTGCCGGCGCACCCAGTCGCGCTCCTCGGCGGGGGTGTCGCCGTCGTAGGCGGCCGGCCGCACCGACGGGTCGGCGAGCGCGGCGACCGAGGCCAGCTGGTCGCGGGCCAGCGCCTTGGTCGGCGCGAGGTAGAGGACGCAGGCGCGCGGGTCCTCGGCCAGGTGGGTCAGCGCGGGCAGCTGGTAGGCCAGCGACTTGCCCGACGCGGTGCCGGTGGCCACCACCACCGAGGTGCCGTCGTGGGCGAGCTGGGCGGCCTCCACCTGGTGCCGCCACGGCTCGCGGACGCCCTGCTGCTCCAGCCGCTCCCGCAGGCCCGGCTCGACCCACTCCGGCCAGGGCAGGGTCCGGCTCTCCCGCACCGCCAGCCGGTGCACGTGGGTGACCGGGGACTCCTCCTCCGGGGTGCCGGCCAGCAGGTCCGCGAGCAGCTCGGCACCGGGCGGCACGACGTCCGGGGACCCGGCGCTCGCGGAGTTCGCGGACCCGTGCGCGGCGGCCGAGCCGTGGACCGGCGTGCCCTCCACCGCGGTGCCCTCCCCGGCGGTGCCCGGCGCCTCGCCCCCCGAGGACCCTCCGCGGCCGGGTGGGGGAGCAACCGGCCGGACCGGGTGGAGCGTGGTCACCCCTCCACTGTCACACCCGGGGGCAACCCGCCCCTCGTCCCGGGGAGAGGAGCGACCCTCCGCCCACCTGCGGTCACGCCCTGCGCCCACACCGGTTCCGGGGAGGGGGCAGACCGCGGAGTGTGATTCCGCTTACACTCGCGCCTCGTCTCCGGGCGGTCCCGCCCGCCGACGTGCTCTCCGCCGACCGGGGACGCGAGCCGCCCGTCGGCAGCCGACCGCTGGGAGGTACCGATGCCGGACAATGATCTCTCCGGCGGGGACGTCGTCCTCGTGACGGCAGCCCTCGTCGTCTCGCTGGTTGCACTGGTGTTCGCGTGGTCCCTCGTGCGCGCGGTCCTGGGCGCCGATCAGGGCACCACCCGCATGCGGGACATCGCCCGGGCCGTGCAGGAGGGCGCCGGGGCCTATCTGCGGCGGCAGTTCCGCACCCTCGGCGTCTTCGCCGTGATCGTCTTCCTGCTCCTGCTCGTCCTGCCGGTCCACGACGGCGGCTGGGGCACGCGCATCGGCCGGGCGGTGTTCTTCCTCGTCGGTGCCCTGTTCTCCGCGACGGTCGGCTTCATCGGCATGACGCTGGCCACGCGCGGCAACGTCCGGGTCGCGGCCGCCGCCCGCACCGGCGGCTACCGGCCGGCCTTCCGCATCGCGTACCGCACCGGCGGGGTCTGCGGGATGATCACCGTCGGCCTGGGCCTGTTCGGCGCGTCGCTGGCACTGCTCCTGTTCGACGAGACCGCCCCCGTCGTCCTCGAGGGCTTCGGGTTCGGCGGCGCGCTCCTCGCCATGTTCATGCGCGTCGGCGGCGGCATCTTCACCAAGGCCGCCGACGTCGGCGCCGACCTCGTCGGCAAGGTCGAGGCCGGCATCCCCGAGGACGACCCGCGCAACGCCGCCACCATCGCCGACAACGTGGGCGACAACGTCGGCGACTGCGCCGGCATGGCCGCCGACCTCTTCGAGTCCTACGCGGTGACCCTCGTGGCCGCGCTGATCCTCGGGCAGGTCTTCTTCGGCGCGGTCGGCATGGTGTTCCCGCTCGTCGTCGCCGCGATCGGCGTGCTCGCCTCCGTGGTCGGCATCCTCGCCAGCAACCCGGGCAAGGGCGACGCCAGCGGCCTGGCCCCGATCAACCGCGGCTTCTTCACCTCCGCGGTCGTCTCCCTCGTCCTCGTCGCCGCCGCGGCCTTCACCGTGCTGCCGAGCGTCGCCGACGTCCCCGACTCGGTGGTCAACCCGCAGGTGCTCGGCTTCGTGTCCGTCCTGGTCGGGATCGTCCTCGCCGCCGCCATCCAGCAGCTCACCGGCTACTTCACCGAGACCAGCCGCAAGCCCGTCCGCGACGTCGGCCAGAGCTCGCTCACCGGCCCCGCGACCGTGGTGCTCTCCGGCATCTCGCTGGGCCTGGAGTCGGCCGTCTACGCCGCCCTGCTCATCGGCGCCGCCGTCTACGGCGCCTTCCTCATCGGCGGCGGCGCGGCGCTGTACGCCGTCGCCCTGGCCGGGTGCGGGCTGCTCACCACCGCCGGCGTGATCGTGTCGATGGACACCTTCGGCCCGGTCAGCGACAACGCGCAGGGCATCGCCGAGATGTCCGGCGACATCGACGACGACGGCGCCCGGGTGCTCACCGACCTCGATGCCGTCGGCAACACCACCAAGGCCATCACCAAGGGCATCGCGATCGCGACCGCCGTGCTGGCCGCCACCGCCCTGTTCGGCTCCTACAACGAGCAGGTCCGCGCCGCGCTCGACGGCGTCGACCTCGGGCAGGCGTTCAGCCTGGTCGAGCCGGACAACGTCGTCGGCGCGGTCATCGGCGCGGCGGTGGTGTTCCTCTTCTCCGGGCTGGCGATCAACGCCGTGTCCCGGGCCGCCGGGCGGGTGGTGTTCGAGGTCCGCGAGCAGTTCCGCACCCGCCCCGGGATCATGGACTTCTCCGAGCGGCCGGACTACTCCGCCGTCGTGGACATCTGCACCAAGGACTCGCTGCGCGAGCTGGCCACCCCCGGGCTGCTGGCGGTGCTGGCCCCGGTGGCGGTCGGGTTCGGCCTCGGCTTCGGCCCGCTGGCGGCCTACCTGGTCGGCGCGATCGCGGCCGGCACGCTCATGGCGGTCTTCCTCGCCAACTCCGGCGGGGCCTGGGACAACGCCAAGAAGATGGTCGAGGACGGCGCCTACGGCGGGAAGGGCAGCGAGGCGCACGCGGCCACCGTCATCGGCGACACCGTGGGCGACCCGTTCAAGGACACCGCGGGCCCGGCGATCAACCCGCTGATCAAGGTGATGAACCTGGTGGCGCTGCTCATCGCGCCGGCGGTCGTCGGCCTGCAGGTCGGGGAGGACGCCAACACCACGGTGCGGCTGCTCATCGCGGGCGCCGCGACGCTGGTGGTCGTCGCCGCCGTGGTGGTGTCCAAGCGCCGCTCGGTCGTCGTCGGCGGCACTGCCGGAGAGCCGGCCGGCACGCTGACCACGTCCGCTCCCTGAGACCACCCCGCGAGCCTCCCGACCGGCCCGGCCGGGCGGGAGGCCGCGGCGGCGGTCTGTGGACGGGGAGCCGGCTGTGGACGACGCGGCCGGTCCCGCCGCAGGGCCGTCCTAGCGTCCGCGGCGCCGGACCCACCCGGGTCCGGCGCCGACGCCGGGAGGGCCGTTGTCCGTAGCCATCGCCATCCAGCTCGACGCCGTCCATGCGCTCGGTGAGGAGCTCACCGCCCTGGCCGCCGAGCTGTCCTCCGACGCCGACCTGTGCGCCTCGACCGCGGTCTCGCTGGCGACGGCGGCGCCGGGCGAGGTGTCCGACCGGGCCGGGACGACCGGGCGGATGTGGGCCGCGCTCGTCGCCGACCTCGTCTCCGGGGCCGACGCCGCGGCCACCGCCCTGCTCGACGCGGTGCGGTCCTACCGGCTGGCCGACGCCGCGGTCTCCGACCGGCTGCTGGCGGCGAGGGCGGCGCTGCCCGTGGGCGCCCGGTGAGCGCCCCGGGCCTCGCGGCCGTCGCCGGGTGGGACGTCGCCCTCCTCGACGGCGCCGTCTGGACGCTCGAGGCGGTGACCGAGCGGCTGCCGCGGTGGCGCGCCCGGACGGAGGCGGTCGCCCGCGCCCTGGAGGCCGCCGAGTGCTGGTCCGGCGACGCGGGACTTGCCGCCGCGGGAGCGCTGGGGGAGGTGTCCGCGGTCGTCACGGCGGTGACCACCGCCCTCGGCGCGTCGCTGGACCGGCTGCAGGACACCGCCCGGGAGGCGCGCACCGCGCAGGACCTGGCCGAGCGGGCGCTGGCCGAGGCCGCCGCCCACGGCGTGACCCTCGACGAGGCCGGCGGGGTCGTCCTCCCGACGCCGGCCGCACCGCCGCCCGGCGCGACGCCGGAGGCGCTGGCCGGACACCACGACGCGATCGCCGAGCAGGCCGCCGCGGCCGAGCGGGTCGCCGGGCTGGCGGCCGACGCCCTCCGTGCGGCGGCCCGCGCCGCCGCCTGCGCGGCCGACTCGGCAGCGCCGCTGGGCGGGATCGGAGGGGCCGGGGGAGTCGTGCCCCCGGACTACGCCGGCCTCGCGGCGGCCGTCGCCGCGGACGGGGTCTGGATCCCCTCGTGCCTGCCGGTGCGGGGGACGTCGCCGGAGGCGGTGGCGGCCTGGTGGGCGGGGCTGTCCACCCGGGCGCGCGAGCTGGTGACCTCGGTGGACCCCCGGCTCGTCGGGAACCTGGACGGCCTGCCGGCCTGGGCGCGGGACCGGGCGAACCGGCTGGTGCTCGAGCGGGCGCTGGCCGACCCGTCCGGGGACACGGAGGAGACCGCGCGGGCGGTGGCGGCCGAACTGGCGCGCGCGGAGGCGGCCGGCCGCCCGGTGCAGCTGTGGAGTCTCGACCTCGACGACCACCTGGCGGCCGTGGTCCACGGCGACCTCGACACCGCCGACGACGTCGCGGTGTACGTGCCCGGCGTCGGCAACGACGTCGACGACCTCGGCGGCCTGGGCGCCGACGCGCGGGCGGTCGCCGACGCGACCCGGGCCGCCGCCCCCGCCGCCTCGGTGGCCACGGTCGCCTGGCTGGGCTACCGCCCGCCGGGCAACGTCGTGTTCCCGACGGCGTGGGGTGAGGGCCGGGCGGCGACCGGCGGGCGGGCCCTGGCCGACGACCTGGCCGGGCTGGCGGCGGCGCGGGCGGCCGACCCCGTCCGGGGCGGCGAGCCGCCCCAGGTCACCGTCGTCGCGCACAGCTACGGGACCGTCGTGGTCGACCGCGCCGCGGAGGAGCCCGGGCGGTTGGCGGCCGACGCGGTGGTCCTCCTCGGCAGTCCCGGGATGGACGGCCCGGCGTCGGACCTGGAGGTGGCGGAGGTCCACGAGGCCTCGCCGTCCCTGGACCTCGTCACCTGGCCGCTCGACGTCCACGGCGCGAACACCGGCGACGACGACTTCGGGGCGACGCCGCTGCCGGCCGACTGGGACACCTGGCACACCTGGTACCTCGACCCCGGCCGGCCGACCCTCGCGGGGGTCGGGGAGGTGGTCGCCGGGGTCCAGGAGGGCGACTGAGCGGCCGGAACCCGCCCGGGGGAGGCCGGGAACAGCGGTGCCGCTGCACCGTTGGAGGCGGTGACGGCACGCCCGCGCGCAGTCGCCGGCCGGTCGCGTTCCGGCGTCGTGGCCTACCGTGGCCCGCCGAGGGGGCGCACCGCGTGACGACGAGACCGCACACCGCGCTGCCGCGACCAGCACCACCCGACAGGAGCACCGTGCCCACGAAGACCGCGAAGAACGGCCAGACCGCCGCCACGACCGCCGGCGGCACCAGCACGCCCGCCCGCCGCCGGGCCGCTGCTGCGGGGGGCGGCCGCCCGCTGGTCATCGTGGAGTCGCCGACCAAGGCCGGGAAGATCGCCGGCTACCTCGGCAACGGCTACGTCGTCGAGGCCAGCGTCGGGCACATCCGCGACCTCCCGCGCAACGCCGCCGACGTCCCGGCCGAGCACAAGGGCGCCCCGTGGGCCCGCCTGGGCGTCGACGTCGACAACGCCTTCGAGCCGCTCTACGTCATCAGCCCCGACCGCAAGCAGCAGGTCAGCCGGCTCAAGCAGCTGGTCAAGGACGCCAGTGAGGTCTACCTCGCGACGGACGAGGACCGCGAGGGCGAGGCCATCGCCTGGCACCTGGTCGACACCCTCAAGCCGCGGGTCCCGGTCCGCCGGATGGTCTTCCACGAGATCACCCCCGAGGCGATCGCCCGCGCCGTGGCCAACCCCCGCGAGCTGGACACCGCGCTGGTCGACGCGCAGGAGACCCGCCGCATCCTCGACCGGCTCTACGGCTACGAGGTCAGCCCGGTCCTCTGGAAGAAGGTCCTGCCCCGGCTGTCGGCCGGCCGCGTGCAGTCGGTGGCCACCCGCATCGTCGTCGAGCGGGAGCGCGAGCGGATGGCGTTCACCGCCGCCGACTACTGGTCCCTCGACGGCGTCTTCGCCGTCCCCGGCCGGGCCGGCGCCGACGCGGGCGAGCCGACGACGCTGCGCGCCCGCCTGGTCAGCGTCGACGACAGCCGCGTGGCCACCGGCCGCGACTTCGACCCCGCCACCGGGCAGGTGACCGGCGACGTCGTCCACCTCGACGAGGCCGGCGCCCGGGGCCTGGCCGCCCGGCTCGAGGGCCGGCAGGTCACGGTCAGCCGGGTCGACGAGAAGCCCTACCGGCGCCGCCCCTACGCGCCGTTCACCACCTCCACGCTGCAGATGGAGGCCGGCCGCAAGCTCGGCTGGTCCTCGGCGCAGGTCATGCGGGTGGCCCAGCGGCTGTACGAGAACGGCCACATCACCTACATGCGGACCGACTCGACCAACCTCTCCAACGAGGCGATCAACGCCGCCCGCACCCAGGCCCGCGAGCTCTACGGCGACGCCTACGTCCCCGCCGAGGCCCGCCGCTACAGCAAGAAGGCCAAGGGCGCGCAGGAGGCGCACGAGGCGATCCGCCCCGCCGGCGACTCCTTCCGCACCCCCGGCCAGCTCGCCGGGCAGCTCGCCCGCGACGAGTTCCGCCTCTACGAGCTCATCTGGCAGCGCACCGTCGCCTCGCAGATGGCCGACGCCGTCGGGCAGACCGTGAGCATCCGGCTGGCCGGCCGCAGCACCACCGACGAGCGGGTCGAGTTCACCGCCAGCGGCCGCACGATCACCTTCCCCGGGTTCCTGCGCGCCTACGTCGAGTCCCGCGACGAGGGCGCCGCGACCGGCGACGACGAGCACGGCAGCGACGACGCCGAGCGGCGGCTGCCCCGGGTCGAGCGCGGCCAGCAGCTCGACACGCAGTCGCTGGAGCCCAAGGGCCACACGACGACCCCGCCGTCGCGCTACACCGAGCCCAGCCTGGTCGCCCGGCTCGAGGAGCTGGGCATCGGCCGTCCCTCGACCTACGCGTCGATCATGCAGACGATCCAGGACCGCGGGTACGTGTGGAAGAAGGGCTCCGCGCTGGTCCCCTCCTTCACCGCCTTCGCGGTGGTCAACCTGCTCGAGCAGCACTTCGCCGCGCTGGTCGACTACGACTTCACCGCGTCGCTGGAGAACGAGCTCGACGAGATCGCCGCCGGTGAGCTCGGCCGGGTCGACTGGCTGACCGAGTTCTACTTCGGCGGCGAAGGCCGGCACGCCGGCGGCATCGCGGCCTCCGGCGGGCTCAAGCAGGTCATCGGCCAGCAGCTGGAGGAGATCGACGCCCGCGGCGTCAACTCGATCCCGCTGCGGGCGACCGGGCCGGCCGGCGAGCCGGTCGTGGTCCGCGTCGGCCGCTACGGCCCCTACCTGCAGGCCGGCGGCGAGGACGGCCCGCGGGTCAGTCTCCCCGAGGACCTGCCGCCCGACGAGCTGACCAGCGAGAAGGTCGCCGAGCTGCTCGCCGCGCCCTCCAGCGACCGGCAGCTGGGCACCGACCCCGAGTCCGGCCACCCGGTGGTCGTCAAGGCCGGCCGCTACGGCCCCTACGTCACCACCGTGGTCCCCGAGGGCAGCAAGGACAGCCCGCGGACGGCGAGCCTGTTCGCCTCCATGTCCCCGGAGACGGTGACCCTCGAGCAGGCGCTGCAGCTGCTCACCCTGCCCCGCACCGTGGGCACCGCGCCCGACGGCGAGGAGATCCAGGCGCTCAACGGCCGGTACGGGCCCTACCTCAAGAAGGGCAGCGACTCGAGGTCGCTGGAGGACGAGCAGCGGCTGTTCACCGTCACCCTCGACGAGGCGCTGGCCGTGTTCGCCCAGCCCAAGCAGCGGGGCCGGCGGGCCGCGGCCGCGCCGCTCAAGGAGCTCGGTCCCGACCCGGTCACCCAGGGCCAGATCACGGTCCGCGAGGGCCGCTTCGGTCCCTACGTCACCGACGGCGAGACCAACGCCAGCCTGCGCAAGGGCGACGACGTCGAGACCATCTCCCTCGACCGCGCCGCCGAGCTGCTCGCCGACCGCCGCAGCCGGCCCGCCGCCACGAAGAAGAAGGCCGCGAGGAAGGCGACCAAGTCGACGGCGACCAAGTCGACGGCGGCCAAGAAGACGGCGGGCACCAAGGCCACCGCCAAGAAGGCGGCCAAGACGACGGCGGCCAAGACGACGGCGGCCAAGACGACGGCGGCCAAGAAGACGGCGGCCAAGAAGACGGCGGAGAAGGCGACCGCGTCCGACGCCGTCCCCGCGAGCTGAGCGTGACGGCGACCGGCTCGCTCGACCCCGCCGACTGGCAGCAGCGGCGGACGTCGTTCGGGTCGGTCGCCGCCGACTACGCCGCGCTGCGCCCGGGCTACCCGGCCGACGCGGTGGCGTTCCTGCTCGGGGACCGGCCGCGACGGGTGCTCGACCTGGGTGCCGGCACCGGCCTGCTCACCGACGTCCTCGCCGCCGCCGGGCACGAGGTGCTCGCCGTGGACCCGTCGGCGGAGATGCTCGCCCAGCTGCGGGCCCGGCACCCCGGCGTCCCGGCGCAGGTCGGCGGCGCGGAGGCGATCCCGCTGCCCGACGCGAGCGTGGACGCCGTCGTCGCCGGCCAGGCCGCGCACTGGTTCGACCCGGAGCCGGCCGCGGCGGAGCTGCGCCGGGTGCTGCGGCCCGGCGGCGTCGTCGGGTTCGTGTGGAACACCCGCGACGAGACCGTCCCCTGGGTCGCCGCGCTCGGCGCCGCGCTGGCCACCGAGGCCCGCGGGCACGAGGCCGACCAGGGCGTCGTGGCCGCGTTCGCCGCGGCGCTGCCCGCCGACGTCGCCACCGCGCGGTCGCGGGTCGTCCAGCGGGTCCCGCCCGAGCAGGTCGTCGGCGGCATCGGCACCCGCAGCTACGTGGCGACGATGACCCCCGACGCCCGCGCCGCCTTCCTCGGCGGCATCCGCGACCTGCTGGCCACCCACCCGGACACGGCCGGGCGCGACGTCCTCGAGCTGCCCTACCGCACCGACGCCCACCGGCTCACCCCGCGCTGACCGGCCAGGAGCCCACCGCGAACACCCGGCGGAAGGGCAGCACCGTCGTCCCGTCCGGCCGCGCCGGGTAGGCCGCCCGCAGCGCCGCCGCGTACTCGGCGGTGAACGCGGCGGCGTCGGCGTCGTCGAGCAGCGCCAGCACCGGCCGCAGCACCGTGCTGCGGACCCAGCCCAGCACCGGGTCGGCGCCGCGCAGCACGTGCAGGTAGGTGGTCTCCCAGACGTCGGCGGACAGGCCCGCCGCCGTGAGGACGTCGAGGTAGCCCGCCGGGTCGAGCACCGGGTCGGGCGGGGGAGCGGCCGCGGCCAGGCGGGGCGCCCACCGCGGCGCGGCGCACAGCGCCGCGAGCAGCCGGTGGGTCGGGGCGCGGTGGTTGCCGGGCACCTGCAGCGCCAGCCACCCGCCCGGGGCGAGGCCGGCGGCCCACCGCGCGAGCAGGTCCGCGTGCCCGGGCACCCAGTGCAGGACGGCGTTGGTGACGACGACGTCGACCGGGCCGTCCGGCCGCCAGTCGCGGACGTCGCCGGGCACGAAGCGCACCCGCCCGGGAACGGCGTGCGCGGCCGCGGCGGCGAGCATCTCCGGGGAGGAGTCGACGCCGGTCACCCGCGCGCCGGGCCAGCGCCGCGCGAGCGAGGCGGTCAGCTCCCCGGTGCCGCAGCCCAGGTCGACGACCTCGCGCGGCCCGTGCGCGGCCACCCGGGCCACGAGGTCGGTGAACGGCCGCGCCCGCTCGCCGGCGTGGCGCAGGTAGACGGCGGGGTCCCAGGCGGCGCTCACCCGCCGACCGTAGGACCCGGGAGCGTCGTCCCCGGCCGGTACCGTGGACCGGCCGACGCCCACCCCCCACGAGTCCCCGGGAGCCCCCGATCGACGCCTCTGGTCGCCTGCCCGGCCGCGGCCTGTTCGTCGCCTTCGAGGGTGGGGAGGGCGCCGGGAAGTCCACCCAGGTCCGGCGGCTGTTCGACTGGCTGGGCCTCGTCGAGGTGCCGGCCCGGGTGACCCACGAGCCCGGCGGCACGCCGCCCGGCGCGCGCATCCGCGCGCTGCTGCTCGACCCGGCCAGCGCCGGGCTGTCCCCGCGCGCCGAGGCGCTGCTCTACGCCGCCGACCGCGCGCACCACGTCGACACGGTGGTCCGCCCGGCGCTCGAGGCCGGCGAGGTGGTGGTCACCGACCGGTACGTGGACAGCTCGCTGGCCTACCAGGGTGCCGGCCGGGCGCTGGCCCTCGACGAGGTCCGGCGGCTGTCGGCCTGGGCCACCGGCGGCCTGGTGCCCGACCTCACCGTGCTGCTGGACCTGCCGCCCGAGGTGGGCCTGGCGCGCGCCCGCGGCCGCGCCGCCGCCGACCGGCTGGAGTCGGAGTCGGTGGAGTTCCACGAGCGGGTCCGCGCCACCTTCCTCGACCTCGCCGCCGCCGAGCCCGGGCGCTACCTCGTGCTCGACGCGCGGCGCCCCGCCGACGAGCTCGCCACGGCCGTCCGCGAGCGGGTCGGCGCGCTCATGCCGGGGAGGGTGGCGTGAGCACGGCCGACGGCGTCTGGGCGGAGGTCGTCGGCCAGCCGGCGGTGGTCGCGGAGCTCCGGGCCGCCGTCGCGCAGCCCGCGGCGATGACCCACGCCTGGCTGTTCACCGGGCCGCCCGGGTCCGGCCGCTCGGTGGCCGCGCGCGCCTTCGCCGCGGCGCTGCAGTGCCCCGCCGGCGGCGACGGCACCTGCCACGCCTGCCGGACGGTGCTCGCCGGCACCCACGCCGACGTGCAGACCGTCGCCCCCGAGGGCCTGTCGATCGGCGTCGTCGAGGCGCGCGAGCTGGTCCGGCTGGCCGGGCGGGCGCCGTCGCAGGGCCGCTGGCAGGTCGTCGTCGTCGAGGACGCCGACCGCATGACCGAGCAGGCCTCCAACGCCGTGCTCAAGATGATCGAGGAACCGCCCCCGCGGACGGTCTTCCTGCTCTGCGCGCCGAGCCTGCACCCCGAGGACGTGCCGGTCACCATCCGCTCGCGCTGCCGCGTCGTGAGCCTGCGGACGCCGCCGGTCGACGCGGTCGCCGACGTGCTGGTGCGGCGCGACGGGATCGACCCGGCGCTGGCGGCCTGGGCGGCGGCCGCGGCCGGCGGGCACGTCGGGCGGGCCCGGCACCTGGCCCGCGACGAGGACGCGCGGCTGGCCCGCAAGGCCGTGCTCGACGTCCCGCTGTCGCTGGTGTCGCTGGCCGCCTGCCTCACCGCGGCCGACGACCTGGTCAGCGCCGCCAAGGAGGAGTCCGACCGGACCACCGCGGCCCTCGACGACGCGGAGACCGAGGCGGTCAAGGCCAGCCTCGGCGTCGGCGCGCGGGGGCCGGGGGTGGCCGCCGCCCGGGGCGGTGCCGGGGTGCTCAAGGACCTCGAGAAGCGGCAGAAGAGCCGCGCCACCCGGCTCGGCCGCGACTCGCTGGACCGCGCGCTGGTCGACCTCGCCGCGCTCTACCGCGACGCGCTGGTGCTCGCCGCCGCGGGGAAGCACTCGCCGGTGCTGTCGCACCCCGACCGGCGGGCCGACGCCGAGGAGCTGGCCCGGCGGATCGGCGCCGAGGGCGCGCTGCGCCGGATCGACGCCGTCCTGGCCTGCCGCACCGCGCTGGAGCAGAACGTGAAGCCGCAGGTCGCCGTCGAGGCGCTCACCGTGGCGCTGCGCCTGCCCACCCCGTGACCGCCGGGCCTGCGCGGGCGCGGCGGACCGGTGTCGTACTCTGGACGCCGCACGCCCGCCGCCTTAGCTCAGTCGGTAGAGCATCTCACTCGTAATGAGAAGGTCGTCGGTTCGATTCCGACAGGCGGCTCACCACCCAGCGGCCCTCCCCTCCCGGGGAGGGCCGCTGCGTCGTCCCTGGGGACCGTGGTCCCGCTCTGGCACGATCCGCCCGTGGCCACCGGACCCGGCGAGCAGCGCCTGCGCGACCTCGCGCGGCTGCGTCGCGTCCGCGACCGGATCGACCGGGAGTACGCCCAGCCGCTCGACGTCGAGGCGCTCGCCCGGGGCGTGCACGTGTCGGCCGGGCACCTCAGCCGCGAGTTCCGCCGCGCCTACGGGGAGTCGCCGTACTCGTACCTGATGACCCGGCGCATCGAGCGGGCGATGGCGCTGCTGCGCCGGGGCGACCTGAGCGTCACCGAGGTCTGCTTCGCCGTCGGCTGCTCGTCGCTGGGCACGTTCAGCACCCGCTTCACCGAGCTGGTCGGCATGCCGCCGAGCACCTACCGGCGCCTCGCGGCCGGGTCCACCGCCGGCATCCCGGCGTGCGTCGCCAAGCAGGTCACCCGACCGGTCAGGAATCGAGAAGCCCCGGTGGGGACGCCGTCCCTAGCGTGACCGCCATGGAGCTCACCATCCACTACACCTTCCTCCCGCACGACGACCCGGAGGCCTCGCTGGCCTTCTACCGCGACACCCTGGGCTTCGAGCTCCGCAACGACGTCGGGTACGGCGGGATGCGCTGGCTGACCGTGGGCCCGCCCGGCCAGCCCGCGACCTCGATCGTCCTGCACCCGCCGGCGGCCGACCCCGGCGTCACCGACGACGAGCGCCGCACCATCACCGAGATGATGGCCAAGGGCACCTACGCCTCCATCGTCCTGGCCACGAAGGACCTCGACGGCGCCTTCGAGCGGCTGCAGGCCGGCGACGCCGAGGTCGTCCAGGAGCCGGCCGAACAGCCCTACGGCGTCCGCGACTTCGCCGTCCGGGACCCCGCGGGCAACCTCGTCCGCGTCCAGGAGGCCGGCTGAGCCGCCCGCCGTCCCGAGAGCACGACGCCCGCCCGGGGCCGGCCGGACGGGCGTCGCCCCGTGCCGGCCGTCACCCCCACCAGGTAGACAGCGAACGCGCCGACGACGGCGGCGCCCACCGGATGGAGAGACGATGAGCACCGCCACCAGCACCGGCCGGCAGGCGTCCGGGTCGCACGCGGCCGACTCCCACGACCGCATCCGCGTGCACGGCGCGCGGGAGAACAACCTCAAGGACGTCAGCGTCGAGCTCCCCAAGCGCCGGCTCACGGTGTTCACCGGCGTCTCCGGCTCGGGCAAGAGCTCGCTGGTGTTCGGCACGATCGCCGCGGAGTCCCAGCGGCTGATCAACGAGACCTACAGCGCCTTCGTGCAGGGCTTCATGCCCACGCTGGCCCGCCCCGACGTCGACGTCCTCGACGGCCTGACGACGGCGATCATCGTCGACCAGGAGCGGATGGGCGCCAACCCGCGCTCCACGGTCGGCACCGCCACCGACGCCAACGCGATGCTGCGCATCCTGTTCAGCCGGCTCGGGCAGCCGCACGTCGGCGGGCCCCAGGCGTTCTCCTTCAACGTCGCCTCGATCAGCGGCGCCGGCGCGGTGAAGGTCGAGCGGGGCGGCCGCGAGGTCAAGGAGCGCCGGGAGTTCAGCATCACCGGCGGCATGTGCCCGCGCTGCGAGGGCATGGGCCGGGTCAACGACATCGACCTGTCCGCCCTCTACGACGAGCGCAAGTCGCTCGAGGAGGGCGCGCTGACCGTCCCCGGCTACAGCATGGACGGCTGGTACGGGCGCATCTTCGCCGGCGCCGGGCTGCCCATGGACAAGCCGATCGCGCAGTTCACGGAGCGGGAGCTGGACACGCTCCTGTACAGCGCGCCGACCAAGATCAAGGTCGAGGGGATCAACCTCACCTACGAGGGCCTCGTCCCCAGGATCCAGAAGTCGATGCTGTCCAAGGACGTCGACGCGATGCAGCCGCACGTCCGCGCCTTCGTCGAGCGGGCGATCACCTTCACGACCTGCCCCGAGTGCGGCGGCTCCCGGCTCAGCGAGGCCGCCCGGTCCTCGAGGATCCGCGGGGCCAGCATCGCCGACCTCTGCGCGATGCAGATCAGCGACCTCGCCGAGTGGGTCCGCGACCTCGACGAGCCCTCGGTGGCCCCGCTGCTCACGGCGCTGCGGGAGACGCTGGACTCCTTCGTCGAGATCGGGCTGGGCTACCTCTCCCTCGACCGCCCCTCGGGCACGCTGTCCGGCGGCGAGGCCCAGCGCACCAAGATGATCCGGCACCTCGGCTCCGCCCTCACCGACGTCACCTACGTCTTCGACGAGCCGACCGTCGGCCTGCACCCGCACGACATCCAGCGGATGAACGACCTGCTGCGGCAGCTGCGGGACAAGGGCAACACCGTGCTCGTCGTCGAGCACAAGCCGGAGGCGATCGCGATCGCCGACCACGTCGTCGACCTCGGCCCCGGGGCCGGCACCGCCGGCGGCGAGGTGGTGTTCGAGGGCACCGTCGAGGGACTGCGGGCCAGCGGCACGCTGACCGGGCGGCACCTGGACGACCGGGCCTCGCTCAAGACGTCGGTGCGCACGCCGACCGGTGCGCTCGAGGTCCGCGGCGCCCGCACGCACAACCTGCAGGGCGTCGACGTCGACATCCCGCTCGGCGTGCTCGTCGTCGTCACCGGGGTGGCCGGGTCGGGCAAGAGCTCGCTGGTCCACGGGTCGGTGGCGGGCCGGCAGGGCGTGGTGACCGTCGACCAGACCGCGATCCGCGGCTCGCGGCGGAGCAACCCGGCCACCTACACCGGGCTGCTGGAGCCCATCCGCAAGGCGTTCGCCAAGGCCAACGGCGTCAAGCCGGCGCTGTTCAGCGCCAACTCCGAGGGCGCCTGCCCCACCTGCAACGGTGCGGGCGTCGTCTACACCGACCTCGGGATGATGGCCGGCGTCGCCACCCCCTGCGAGCAGTGCGAGGGCCGGCGGTTCGACGCCTCGGTGCTCGAGTACCACCTCGGCGGCAAGGACATCAGCGAGGTGCTGGCGATGCCGGTCGCCGAGGCCCGGGAGTTCTTCGGGTCCGGCGAGGCCCGCACGCCCGCCGCGGCGAGGGTCCTCGACCGGCTCGCCGACGTCGGGCTCGGCTACCTCACCCTGGGCCAGCCGCTCACCACGCTGTCCGGCGGCGAGCGGCAGCGGCTCAAGCTGGCCGCCCAGATGGCCGACGAGGGGGCCGTCTACGTGCTCGACGAGCCGACCACCGGCCTGCACCTCGCCGACGTCGAGAACCTGCTCGCCCTCCTCGACCGGCTCGTCGACTCCGGCCGGTCGGTGGTCGTCATCGAGCACCACCAGGCGGTCATGGCGCACGCCGACTGGATCGTCGACCTGGGTCCCGGGGCCGGCCACGACGGCGGCCGGGTCGTCTTCGAGGGCACGCCCGCCGACCTCGTCGCCGCCCGCTCCACCCTCACCGGCGAGCACCTCGCGGCCTACGTCGGCGCCTGACGGGGAGCTCCCCGGCCCCTCTCCTTCGAGGGGGGACCGGGAGCCGCGGACTAAAAGGGGAACAGGAGCGGTCGATACCTCTCCCGTCGGTGCCCGGGACCACAGGGCGCCGGAGGGGGGATCCATGCACCACGACGCCGGCACGTCCACACTCACCACACGACTGGTCCTGCGGCTGGCCGCCGACCTCGGCGGTGACGGCTCGGCCGACCGGGTGCTGGCACGGTCCGGGCTGGGTGACCGCCGGGCGGAGCTCGAGGGCCTGCACGGCCGGGTGCCCTACGCGGTCAAGTCGGCGCTCCTGGACGCGGTGGCCACCGAGCTCGGCGACCCGCGGATCGGGTTGCGCCTCGGGGAGGCCGCACTGCAGGACGAGGCGCTCGCGCCGTTCCGGGCGGTGGTCCGGGCCCTGGGCTCGCCGGAGGCCGTGCTGCGCTCGGTGTCGCGGGTGTCGACCCGGCTGGACACCGCCACGGTCTTCCGCTGCCTCGGCGCGGACCCCGGCGCCGCCCGCGTGGGGTGGCGGGTCCTGCCGCCGAACGTCCCGAACCGGGTCGACTGCGACTACAACGCCGGGATGCTCCGGCAGGTGACCGTCGTCTTCGGGCTCCCCGCGGCGGAGGTGCGGCACGAGACCTGCCAGGTCGACGGCGCCCCCGAGTGCGTCTACGAGGTGAGCTGGGTGCCGCGGCGCAGGACCTCGCGGAGACCGTGGCGCCGGCGGCCCGCGGCCCGGACCGACCTGGACGCGGCGCTGCTGTCCGACGAGCGGCTGGCGATCCTGCAGGACGCGGTCGGTGACCTGGTCTGCGGTGCCGACCTCGAGCAGACCCTGGACCGCATCACGTCCCGCGCGGACCGGGCGCTGCACGCCCCCGGCCACCTGCTCGACGTCCGCCTGCCGGACGGGACCCGGCACGTCCGGGCCCGGGGTCTCGGCTCGCAGGTCGCGGACCACCTCGGCGACACCGTCCTGCAGCCCGGTCTCCAGCGGGTGGGGGACGCGGAGGTGCTGGCCGTGCCGGTGGCCACGGCCGACCGGACCCACGGCGTCCTCGCCGCCGTCCTGTGGCCGGGGCAGGCGTTCTTCCCCGAGGACGAGGCGGTGCTGGCCGCCTTCGCCCGGCACGCCGCCGTGGGTCTGCGGACGTCGGCACTGCTCGCCGAGGCCCGGGAGCACGAGGAGACCGCCCGCCTGCTGCTCACCGTGGCGAGGTCCCTCGCCGGCCAGCCGTCGGTGCAGCGGATCGCCCAGGCGGTCGCCGAGGCGGTGCCGGTGCTCTCCTCGGCCGACCGCTCGGCGGTCGCCCTGTGGGAGTCCGGCGGGGAGTCGGTCCGGGTCGCGGGGGCCAGCGGCTGGAGCGGCGAGCTGGCCGACCGCATCGCCCGCTACGCGACCGACACCTCGCAGAGCCCGGAGCTGTGCGAGATCGTCCGGCACGGCCGGCCGATGCTCGTCGACGCCTCGGGCTCATCCTGGGCGCGCGGCGTCCTGGAGGAGTTCGGTGTGCGCGCCATGGCCGGTGTGCCGATCGCCGTCGGGAAGCGGTTCGTCGGCGTCGTGCTGGCGCACTGGGTGCACCGGGAGCCGCCTGCCGTGCTCGGCGAGCCGCTCGTCGAGCGCCTATGGGGCCTGGCCGGCATCGCCGGCGTGGCGTTGGAGAACAGCCGGCTGGCGGGGGAGGTCGAGTGGCGGGCCGCGCACGACGCCCTCACCGGGCTGCCGAACCGCGAGACGTTCGAGGCGCACCTGCGGCAGCTCGTGGCGCGCGACGACGGGTCCGCCGACTGCGCGGTGCTGTTCTGCGACGTCAGCCGGCTGAGCAGGGTCAACGAGAGCCTCGGTCACGAGGCCGGCGACGAGGTCCTGCGGCAGGTCGCCGACCGGCTGCGGTCGGTGTTGCGCGAGGGGGACGTGCTGGCCCGGTACAGCGGTGACCAGTTCGTCGTCGCCCTCCCGGGTGTCGCGGCCACGGGGCTCGCGGCACTCGGGGACCGGGTCGCCGCGGCCTGCACGACCCCGGTGACCGTGGCCGGCGAGGACGTCTTCGTCGACCTCGTGACCGGCGCAGCGGCGACGGACACCCCGGACGCGCCCGCGGTGTCGGCCCGGGACCTCGTCGCCCGGGCCGCCGAGGACCTGCAGCGGGCCAAGGCCCGGCTGCACGGCGGCCGCAGCACGCGGACCGCCTCGGCGCACGAGCTGCGGCTGGAGACCGACCTGCACGGCGCCCTGGCGCGCGGGGAGATCGAGGTCCACTACCAGCCGCAGGTCGACCTGGTCAGCGGGCGGGTGGCGGCCGTGGAGGCGCTGGTCCGGTGGCGTCACCCCGAGCTCGGCGCCGTCCCCCCGGACGTGTTCGTCCCCCTCGCCGAGGCCGGCGGCCTGATCGGGGACCTCGGCGCGCACGTCCTCCGCGAGGCCTGCGCCACGGTCGCGCGGTGGCGGCGCGAGGGGCTCGACCTGGACGTGGCCGTCAACGTGTCCCCGCTCCAGCTCGCCGCCCCCGACTTCGCCGACCTGGTCGAGGCGGTCCTGCTGGAGACCGGGCTGCCGTGCCGGGCGCTGACGGTGGAGGTCACCGAGAGCCAGGTGCTGTCGGAGGCCGCGGTGCGCAACGGGCACCTCGCGCGCCTGCGCGGGCTCGGCGTCGGCGTGTCCGTCGACGACTTCGGCACCGGGTGGTCCTCCCTGACGCAGCTGCGCCGGCTCCCGGTGACCGAGGTCAAGATCGACCGCTCCTTCACGGCGGGGATGACCGACGGCGACGGCCCGGTCGTGGCCGGGGTCGTCGGCCTGGGCCGTGGTCTCGGGTTGCGCGTGGTCGCCGAGGGGGTCGAGACCGCCGAGCAGGTCCGCCGGCTCACCGCCCTCGGGTGCGACCGGGTGCAGGGGTACCTGGTCGGCCGGCCCGCCCCGGCCGGGGAGCTCGCGGAGCGGCTGCACGCGGGCCCCGTCCTGCCGGCCGACGTGCCGCGGCCGCGGGTGCCCGTCTCCGGCTGAGGCCGTCGGCGTGCCCCGCCGGCACCTCACCCGGCGGGGGTGGGGGGACCCGCAGGAGGCGCGCCCGACTGGAGTCCCGTGCCCTCGCTGCCGATGGGAGTGGGGAACGTGACCGCGAGGAGCCGCCGCGTGCCGGGTGGTCCGACGGCGTCACGTGGGTGACCAGGTGAGCGAGGAGAGCGACGATGGGGACGCCGGGAGTCGACTACCCCGAGGACAGGGCCGTGCTCGACGTGAAGGCGGTCAGCCGGGACGACGTGCTGACCAGCTTCGTCGAGGAGGCGACGGGCGGCGAGCTCGTCGTCAGCGTCGGTGAGGACGCCTCGCGGCGCCGCGTCCGCCTCGACGTGGGCGAGCGCATGGAGCTCATCTGGCGGGGGCCCGAGGAGCTGCGCTCCCTGCCGGTGGAGCTGGTCGAGGTCCGCACCGGCGACGCGCCGACCTGGCGGCTGCGGGTCGTCGGCCCCGCCTCGCGCGGTCAGCGGCGGGCCGCGGTCCGCAGCCCGCTGTCGGTCCCCGTCGAGCTGGGCAGCGGTGACGTGCTCCTGTCGGGGACCAGCGTGGACCTCAGCGAGGGCGGCATGCGCTGCATCCTCGGCGGCAGGCGGGAGGTGGGCGCGGCGCTGGAGGTCGGCGCGGTCCTCCCGGTGACCGTGGACCTGGACGGCACCCGGGTGTCGGCCAAGGCCGAGGTCGTCCGGCGTCACCCGCGCGAGGACGAGCGCACGGAGCTGTCGCTGCGCTTCGTGGGCCTGGGGGAGAAGCGCGAGGACCTCATCCGCCGGCGGGTGTTCGCCGAGCTGCGCGACCTGCGCTCCCGCGGCCTCATCTGACCCCGGCGCGCTGCGCCAGACTGCCGGCGTGGACAGAGCCCTCCTCAGCGCCGTCGCCCACCGCTGGCACCCGGTCGCGGCCCCCGTCTCCGACGACGCCCTCGCCCGGCTGGTCGCGCGGCTGGCCCCGCCCGAGGGCGGCCGGGTGCTCGACCTCGGCTGCGGCTCCGGCGCCTGGCTGCTGCCGCTGGTGGCCGCCCACCCCGGCGTCGTCGGCGTCGGCGTGGACACCTCCGCCCCCGCCCTGGACGCCGCCCGGGACCGCGCCGCGCTCGGCGGCCTGGTCGGCCGGGTCGACCTCGTGGAGGCCGACGCGGCGGCCTGGCGCGGTGGGCGGTTCGACGTCGTCGTCTGCATCGGCGCCACGCACGTCTTCGGCGGGCCGGCCGGGACCCTCGACGCGGTGCGCGGCCACCTGCGCCCCGGCGGCCGGGTGCTGTTCGGCGACGGCTTCTGGGAGGCCGGGCCCGGCGAGGCGGCGCTGGCCGGCCTCGGCGCCGAGCCCGGCGAGCTGCCGGACCTGCCCGGGCTGCTGGCCGAGGCGACCCGGGCCGGCTTCGAGCCCGGCTACGGCCACCTCTCCACGCTCGCCGAGTGGGACGAGTACGAGTGGTGCTGGACCGGCGCGGTCACCGAGTGGGCGCTGACCGAGGCGACCGGGGAGGACCGCGCCGCGGCCCTGGAGGCCGCCCGCACGCACCGGCGGCAGTGGCTGGAGGGCTACCGCGGCGAGCTGGGGTTCCTGACCGTCGTGCTGCACGACACGAGGCGCTGAGTCGTCCTGCACGACACGAGGCGCTGAGCCGTCCTGCGCGACAGCCGGCGCCGGCACGACGACGGCGGTGCACCCCGCGTGGGGGTGCACCGCCGTGCGCCGTCCGTCGTGCGCTCGGAGGGCCGGTGGACGGCCAGGGGGGCGGCGGTCAGTGGCCGCCGGCCTCCTGGGCCCGCTTGATGGAGGCGTCGATCTCGGCCTGGGCCTCGGCCCGGCCGACCCACTCGGCGCCCTCGACCGACTTGCCCGGCTCGAGGTCCTTGTAGGTCTCGAAGAAGTGCTGGATCTCCAGCCGGTCGAACTCCGAGACGTCGGTGATGTCCTGCAGGTGGGCCATGCGCGGGTCGGTGGCCGGGACGGTGAGGACCTTGTCGTCCCCGCCCTTCTCGTCGGTCATCCGGAACATGCCGATGGCCCGGCAGGTGATGAGGCACCCGGGGAAGGTCGGCTCCTCGAGCAGCACGAGGGCGTCGAGCGGGTCGCCGTCCTGACCCAGGGTGTTCTCGATGTACCCGTAGTCGGCCGGGTACCGCGTGGAGGTGAACAGCATCCGGTCGAGCCGGATGCGTCCGGTGGCGTGGTCCAGCTCGTACTTGTTGCGCTGGCCCTTGGGGATCTCGATCGTCACGTCGAACTGCACGGCACGTAGTGTGGCCCACCGGTATCAGGCCCACCGGCGCAGGTCCGCCCCGGGGTCTCGTACGGGGGGTGGGCACCATCGCGCCGAGCGGTCCGACGACGGTCACGCCGAGCTACCGGCGGCTGCGCCGGCGCCTGCTGGTCAGCGCCCTGGCGGTGCTGCTGGTGGCCGCGCTGGTCGCCGGCGGGGTGCTGTTCCTGACCAGGGACGACGCCCCGGACGCCGCCGCCGGTCCCGCCGCGGTGCTGCCCGACGTCGGCGACCCCGCGCCCGTGCTCGCCGCGCTCCCCTCCGACGCGCCGGCCCCCGACCCCGACGTGCTCGCCGCCGAGCTGGGCCCGCTGCTGGCGGTCCCGGCGCTGGCCCGCGGGGTGAACGCCGAGGTGGTCGACGTCGCCTCGGGGGAGACGCTGGTCGACCAGGGTGCGGGCGACCCGGTCACCCCGGCCTCGACCGCCAAGCTGCTCACCGCCGTCGCGGCGCTGACCGCCCTGGACCCCGACGACACGCTCGAGACGACGGTCGTGGCCGGGGCGGCCCCGGACGAGGTCGTCCTCGTCGGCGGCGGCGACCCGACCCTGTCCACGACCAGCCCCTCGCTCACCTACCCGGGCGCCGCCACCGTCGCCGACCTCGCGGCCCAGGTGCTGGCCGCGCTGCCGCCGGGCACGACCGTGAGCCGGGTCGTCGTCGACACCTCGCTGTTCGAGGGGCCGCTGACCGCGGAGGGCTGGGGACCGGAGGACGCGCCCTCCGGCTACGCCGCCCCGGTCACCGCGGCCGCGGTGGACGGCGCACGGGTGGCCCCGGGGGAGAACGCCCGCAGCGGCCAGCCGGGCACCGACGCCGGGCGGGCGCTGGCCGAGGCGCTCGGCGTCCCCGACGCGGCCGTCGAGCTCGGCGAGGCCCCCGACGGCGCCACGACGCTGGGCAGCGTCCGCTCGGCGCCGGTCGCCCGGCTGGTCGAGCAGGCGCTGTCGCAGTCGGACAACCTGCTGGCCGACTCCCTGGCCCGCCACGTCGCCCTGGCCCGCGGCCTGCCGCCCACCTTCGAGGGCTCGGCGGAGGCGGTCACCGGGGCGCTGGCCGACGCCGGCCTCGACACCACCGACGTCGAGCTGTACGACGGCAGCGGGCTGTCCCGGCTGGACCTGGTCACCCCCGACCTGCTCGCCGACGTGGTCACCGGCGCCGCCGACGGCTCGCTGCCCGGCGCCTCGGCGGTCGTCTCCGGGCTGGCCGTGGCCGGCTACGACGGCACGCTCGCCGACCGCGGTGACGCCGACCCGGCCACCGCCCCCGGCGCGGTGCGCGGCAAGACCGGCACGCTGCTCGGCGTGCACGCCCTGGCCGGCACGGTGGTCACCGCCGACGGCCGGCTGCTGGCCTACGCGCTGGTGGCCAACGGCACCACCGGCGGCGGCGGGCCCGAGGAGGCGGCGCTGGACGCGGTGGCCGCGGCGCTCGCCTCCTGCGGGTGCCGCTGAACGGGGCCGACGCCCGGCCTCCCCGCGTACGGTGAGGTGATGACGAGCAGCGCACTGGTCGACTGGGAGCTCGCCGGGCGCACCGCCCGCCGGCTGGCCGGGCCCGGGCCCGCGACCACGCGGGAGGAGGCCGGCGCCGTCGTCCGCGAGCTGCACGAGGCCGCCGCGGCCGCCGTGGCCCACGTCGAGGGCCTGACCGGGCTGCACCCGGTCGCGGGCGGCCCCGTGCCGGAGGTCGCCGTCGTCGACCGGCCCGGCTGGATCGACGCCAACACCACCGGCATGGCGGCCCTGCTGGACCCGCTGGTCACCGCGCTCACCGAGCGCTCGGAGAGCCGGCCCGGGCCGCTGGCCACCGCGATCGGCTCGCGCGCCACCGGCGTCCAGGCCGGGGGGCTGCTGGCGTTCCTGTCCTCCCGCGTCCTCGGCCAGTACGAGGTGTTCGGCACCGGGGGGCGGCTGCTGCTGGTGGCGCCGAACGTCGTCGACGCCGAGCGCAAGCTGGGCGTGGACCCGACCGACTTCCGCATGTGGGTGTGCCTGCACGAGGTCACCCACCAGCTGCAGTTCACCGCCTTCCCGTGGCTGCGCGACCACCTCGAGGCACAGATCGCCGAGTTCGTCGAGGCCACCGACCTCAGCCCCGACGCGCTGCGCGACCGGATGTCCGACCTCGTCCGCGGGATCGCCGACGCCGTCCGCGGCGGGGACGGCGACGAGGGCTCCCAGGGGCTGATGGCGCTGGTGCGCGACCCCGAGCAGCGCGCCGTCCTCGACCGGGTCACCGCGGTGATGAGCCTGGTCGAGGGGCACGCCGAGTTCGTCATGGACGGCGTCGGCCCCGACGTCGTGCCCTCGGTCCGGACGCTGCGCAAGCGCTTCGCGCAGCGCCGCAAGGGCCGCGGCCCGTTCGACCGCGTGCTGCGCCGGCTGCTGGGCCTGGAGCAGAAGATGAAGCAGTACGCCGACGGGCGGACCTTCGTCGGCGGCGTCGTGGACCTCGTCGGCATGGAGGGCTTCAACCGGGTGTGGACCGGGCCGGAGACCCTGCCGCTCGTCGAGGAGCTCACCGACCCCGCCCGGTGGGTCGAGCGGGTGCACGGCCGCCCGGCCGTGACCGCCTGACCCCCGGGGCGCGGTGAGCGGCCCGCCGGTCCCGGTCGCGCAGGTCCGCAGCGCCGTCCGGCCGGGCCTGCGGGCGTCCGGGCAACCGGTGCTGGTCGCCGTCAGCGGGGGAGCGGACTCCCTCGCGCTGGCCGCCGCGGTCGCCTTCGAGGCCCCGCGCGCCGGGGTGCCCGCGGGCGCGGTGACCGTCGACCACGGTCTGCAGCCGGGGTCGGCGCAGCGCGCGCGGGACACCGCCGACCTGCTGCGCGGGACGGGGCTGGACCCGGTGCTGGTCGTCCCGGTCGAGGTGGGCGCCGCGGGCGGCCCCGAGGCCGCGGCCCGCGCCGCCCGGTACGCGGCCCTGACCGGGTGCGCGCGGGAGCGCGGCGCGCGCATCGCCCTCGGCCACACCCTCGACGACCAGGCCGAGACCGTGCTGCTCGGGCTGGGCCGCGGCTCGGGCCCGCGCTCGGTGGCCGGGATGGTGGCCGAGCGCCCGCCGTTCTGGCGGCCCCTGCTCGGCGTCCGCCGGGCCACCACCCGGGCCGCCTGCGCGGCCCTGGGCCTGCCGGTGTGGGACGACCCGTGGAACACCGACCCCGCCTACCGCCGCGCGCGGCTGCGCGCCGAGGTGCTGCCCCTGCTCGAGGACGTGCTCGGCGGCGGCGTCGCGCCGGCCCTGGCCCGGACGGCGGACCTGCTGCGGGAGGACCTCGACGCCCTCGACGCGCTGGCCGACGGCCACCTCGCCCGGCTCGCCGGCCCGGACGGCCTGCCGGTCGCGGACCTGGCGCCGCTGCCGGCCGCGCTGCGCCGCCGGGTGCTGCGCGGCTGGCTGCGCGGGGCGGGGGTCGGCGACCTGCAGGCGGTGCACCTGGCCGCCGTCGACGCGCTGCTCACCGGGTGGCGCGGGCAGGGACCGGTGGCCCTCCCGGGCGGTGCGGAGGCGCTCCGGACGTCTGGCAGGCTGGTGCTGCGGCCCGCCGGCTCCCGGGGCGGGAGGGCCGGAACCGCCCCCGACCCCGAGGAGCAGGCCCCGTGAGCGAGACCGCGTCGACCCCTGTCGTGCTGGGGCCCGACCACGGCTACGGCCCCGACATCGACCACGTGCTGCTGTCCGAGCAGCAGATCCAGGACAAGATCACCGAGCTGGCCGACCAGATCGCGCGGGACTACGAGGGCCGGGAGGTCCTGCTCGTCGGCGTCCTCAAGGGCGCGGTGCTGTTCATGAGCGACTTCGCCCGGGCGCTGCGGCTGCCCACCCAGATGGAGTTCATGGCCGTCTCCTCCTACGGCAGCTCCACCAGCTCCTCGGGGGTCGTGCGCATCCTCAAGGACCTCGACCGGGACATCTCCGGCATGGACGTGCTCGTCCTCGAGGACATCATCGACTCCGGGCTGACCCTGTCCTGGCTGCTCAAGAACCTCGGCAGCCGCCGGCCCGCCTCCCTGGAGGTGTGCGCGTTGCTGCGCAAGCCCGACGCGATCAAGGTCGAGGTGCCGGTGCGCTACGTCGGGTTCGACATCCCCAACGAGTTCGTCGTCGGCTACGGCCTCGACTACGCGGAGCGCTACCGCGACCTGCCCTACATCGGGACGCTCAAGCCCGAGGTCTACGCGAGCTAGCGGGGTCCCCAGCACGGGGGAGAGCCCAGCACCCGGGCAGCTCGCACACAGGGGACGTGCAGCCTCCCCGGTGTACCGTCGACCGCAACGACGCTGGACCGAGCGCCAGGGTGCCCGCCCGGGTCGCGCGGAGCGTCACCGGACGCGATCAGGAGGGTCGACGGGCCAGGCCGGAGCCCCCCGGCCGCCCGGCATCGGTGTATGGAACGCAAGAAGATCTTCCGCTCCGTGTGGTTCTGGGTCGTCCTCGTCGTCCTGGTGGCCCTCGGGCTGTCCACCTTCCTCGGCGGCGGCTCCAGCTACGAGCAGGTCAACACCTCGGTCGCGCTGCAGCAGATCGAGGACGGCAACGTCGAGTCGGTCACGATCAACGACAAGGAACAGACCCTCGACCTCGACCTGAGCCGTCCCTACGAGGGCAACGACCAGATCAGCGCGTCGTACCCGATCGGGGCCTCCGACGACGTCTTCGCCCTGGTCTCCGGGATCGACGCGAACGGCCAGCGCACCGGTGACGGCGTCGACTTCACCACGAACGTCACGCAGGACAACGTCTTCGTCAGCGTCCTGATCAGCTTCCTGCCCTTCCTCATCCTCCTCCTGCTGCTGTTCTGGCTGTTCAACTCCATGCAGGGCGGCGGCCGCGGCGTCATGGCCTTCGGCAAGTCCAAGGCCAAGACCGTCAGCAAGGACATGCCGAAGACGACGTTCGCCGACGTCGCCGGCGCCGACGAGGCCATCGAGGAACTGCAGGAGATCAAGGACTTCCTGGCCAACCCGGTCAAGTTCCAGGCCGTCGGCGCCAAGATCCCCAAGGGCGTGCTGCTGTTCGGCCCGCCCGGCACCGGCAAGACGCTGCTCGCCCGCGCGGTGGCCGGCGAGGCCGGCGTGCCGTTCTTCTCGATCTCCGGGTCGGACTTCGTCGAGATGTTCGTCGGCGTCGGCGCCAGCCGGGTCCGCGACCTGTTCGAGCAGGCCAAGCAGAACGCGCCGGCGATCATCTTCGTCGACGAGATCGACGCCGTCGGCCGGCACCGCGGCGCCGGCATGGGCGGCGGCCACGACGAGCGCGAGCAGACGCTCAACCAGATGCTCGTCGAGATGGACGGCTTCGACGTCAAGGGCGGCGTCATCATGATCGCCGCCACCAACCGGCCGGACATCCTCGACCCCGCGCTGCTGCGCCCGGGCCGCTTCGACCGGCAGATCGCCGTCGACCGGCCCGACCTCGAGGGCCGCAAGCGGATCCTCGAGGTGCACGCCAAGGGCAAGCCGCTCGCCCCCGACGTCGACCTCGAGACCGTCGCCCGCCGCACCCCCGGCTTCACCGGCGCGGACCTGGCCAACGTGCTCAACGAGGCCGCGCTGCTCACCGCCCGCCAGGGCAACTCGGTCGTCACCGACGCCACCGTCGAGGAGGCGATCGACCGCGTCATCGCCGGCCCCGAGCGCAAGACGCGGGCGATGAGCGAGAAGGAGAAGAAGGTCACCGCCTACCACGAGGGCGGGCACGCCCTCGTGGCGCACGCGCTGCCCAACCTGGACCCCGTGCACAAGGTGACGATCCTGCCGCGCGGCCGCTCGCTCGGGCACACGCTCGTCCTGCCGACCGAGGACAAGTACACCCAGACCCGGTCGGAGATGATCGACACCCTGGCCTACGCCCTCGGCGGGCGCGCGGCCGAGGAGCTGGTCTTCCACGAGCCGACCACCGGTGCCGGCAACGACATCGAGAAGGCCACCTCGATGGCCCGCGCGATGGTCACCCAGTACGGCATGAGCGCCAAGCTCGGCGCGGTCAAGTACGGCAGCACCGACTCCGAGCCGTTCCTCGGCCGGGACATGGGCTCGCGGCCGGACTACTCCGAGGCCGTCGCCGCCGACATCGACGCCGAGGTCCGCGCCCTCATCGAGGCCGCCCACGACGAGGCGTGGGAGATCCTCGTGGAGTACCGGGCCGTGCTCGACCAGCTCGTCCTCGAGCTGATCGAGAAGGAGACCCTCTCCAAGGACGACATGGCCCGCATCTGCGCGCCGGTCACCAAGCGCCCGTCGCTGGCTCCCTACAACGGCTTCGGCAAGCGCACGCCGTCGGACCAGCCGCCGGTGCTGACCCCCGCCGAGCGGGCGGCCCAGGCGAACGGCCACGGCGCCACCGCGGTCGGGAACGGGCTCGTCAAGGGCGGCAACAACCCGGTCGGTGACGTCGGCGCGCCCGTCCAGAGATGAGTGAGATCCCGGAAGAGGCCGAGGACGAGGTCCGTCCGGACTTCTCGCGGGTCGACTCGGCGCGGGCGGAGGCCGCCGTCCGCGAGCTGCTGCTCGCGGTGGGCGAGGACCCGGACCGGCCCGGGCTGCGGGACACCCCCGCCCGGGTCGCCCGGGCCTACGCCGAGACCTTCGCCGGCCTCTGGCAGGACCCCGGCGAGGTGCTCGCCACCGTCTTCGACGAGGACCACGACGAGATGGTCCTGGTCCGGGACATCCCGATGTACTCGACCTGCGAGCACCACCTGGTGCCGTTCCACGGCGCCGCGCACGTCGGTTACATCCCCGGCGACGACGGCCGGGTGACCGGGCTGTCCAAGCTGGCCCGCCTGGTCGACGTCTACGCCCGCCGCCCGCAGGTGCAGGAGCGGATGACCCGGCAGATCGCCGACGCGCTGGCCGAGCACCTCAAGCCGCGCGGCGTGCTCGTCGTCGTCGAGGCCGAGCACCTGTGCATGGGCATGCGCGGCATCCGCAAGCCCGGGTCGACGACGGTCACCTCGGCCGTCCGCGGCATCTTCCGGGACAACGCGGCCACCCGTGCCGAGGCGATGAGCCTCGTCCTGGGCCGGTGACCGGCCGCCCCGCCGAGCTCCTGCACCCGGGCCGGTGCGTGGTGATGGGCGTCCTCAACGTCACGCCCGACTCCTTCTCCGACGGCGGCTGCTTCGCCGACACGGCGTCCGCGGTCGCGCACGGCCTGGCGATGGCCGCGGCGGGCGCCGACTACGTCGACGTCGGCGGCGAGTCCACCCGCCCGGGCGCCGACCGCGTGGACGCCGCCGAGGAGCGCCGCCGCGTCGTCCCGGTGGTCCGCGAGCTCACCGACGGCGGCGTGCGGGTCAGCGTCGACACCACCCGCACCGAGGTCGCCGAGGCGGCGCTGGAGGCCGGGGCGGTGCTGGTCAACGACATCAGCGGCGGGCTGGCCGACGACGGCATGGCCGCGCTCGTCGCCGACGCCGGCGTCCCGTGGGTGCTCATGCACTGGCGCGGCCACAGCCGGGAGATGTACGCGCAGGCCACCTACGGCGACGTCGTCGCCGAGGTCTGCGCGGAGCTCACCACCCGGGTCGACGCCGCGCTGTCGGCGGGCGTGGACCCCGCCCAGCTCGTGCTCGACCCCGGCCTGGGCTTCGCCAAGCAGGCCGCGCACAACTGGGCGCTGCTGGCCGCGCTGCCCCAGGTGGTGTCCCTCGGCCTGCCGGTGCTGGTCGGCGCCTCGCGCAAGTCCTTCCTCGGCCGCCTGCTCGCCGGTGCCGACGGCGCACTGCGCCCGGCGCCGGGACGCGACGCCGCCACCCTGGCCACGACCGTCCTGGCCGCGGAGGCCGGCGCCTGGGGCGTGCGGGTGCACGACGCCGCGGGCTCGGCCGACGCCGTCCGCACCGTGGCCGCCGTCCAGCGCGCCCGCGAGGAGGCCCGCCGTGACTGACGCCCGCGTCCCCGACCGGATCGCCGTCCGGGGCCTGACCGCGCACGCCCACCACGGCGTCCACGGCTTCGAGCGCGAGAACGGGCAGACCTTCTCCGTCGACGCCGTCCTGGAGCTCGACACCGCACCCGCCGCGGCCGGCGACGACCTGACCAGGACGGTCGACTACGCCGAGCTCGCCCAGCGGCTGCACGCCGTCCTCACCGGGGACCCGGTGGACCTGCTCGAGACCCTCTGCCAGCGGCTGGCCGACGTCTGCCTCGCCGACCCGCTGGTCGAGGCCGCCGAGATCACCGTGCACAAGCCGGAGGCCGACCTGGGCGTCCCCTTCGACGACGTCACCGTCACCATCCGCCGCGAGCGTGCGCCGTGAGCCGCGCCGTGCTCTCGCTCGGCGCCAACCTCGGCGACCGCGCGAAGGCGCTGCGCACCGCCGTCGAGGCGCTCCGGGTCGACGGCCTGGTCGCCCGCTCGACGCTGTACGAGACGCCGCCGTGGGGGCCGGTCGAGCAGCCGCCCTACCTCAACGCGGTGGTGTTCGTCCGCGGCGACCGCGACGCCGCCGGCTGGCTGGCCCGCGCGCACGAGCTGGAGCAGGCCGCCGGCCGCACCCGCGACGTGCGGTGGGGCGCGCGCACCCTCGACGTCGACGTCGTCACGGTGACCGCCGACGACGGCACCCCGGTCCTCTCCGACGACCCGGCCCTCACGCTGCCGCACCCGCGGGCGCACGAGCGGGCGTTCGTGCTGGTCCCGTGGCTGTCGCTGGACCCGACCGCGGTGCTGCCGGGGCACGGGAGGGTGGCCGACCTCGTCGCGGCGCTCCCGCCGGAGGACGTGGCCGCGGTCGTGCGGTGGGAGCACCTGCATTGGGGCCGGTGAACCGCCGCGACCTGGTCGTCGTCGCCGTCGGGCTGGCGCTGGCCGCCTGGCTGCTGGTCCGCGCGACCTACGGCAGCCTGCCGCCGCTGCGCTGGTGGCTGCCGGTGCCGCTGGCGCTGCTCGCCGCCGCCGAGGCGCTCGGCGCCCGCACGCTGCGCGTCCGGCTGGAGGCCGAGCGCGCCGCCCGGCGCAGCGCCCGCGGGGGAGAGGCGGCGCCGCCCGCCGACCGCGGCGCGCCGCTGGTGCGCCGGGTCGAGCCGCTGCTGGTCGCGCGGCTGGCGGTGCTCGCGCAGGCCAGCGCCTTCGTCGGCGCGGCGTTCGTCGGTGTCTGGGCCGGGGTGCTGCTGCACGTGGCCCCGGCGGTGTCCCGGCTGCAGGCGGCCGGCGGCGACACGGTCACCGCGGTCGTCGGCGTCCTGTGCGCCGTGTCGCTGACCGTCGCCGCGCTGTGGCTGGAGTCGGTCTGCCGCATCCCGCCGGAGGAGCGCGACGACCGGCGGCCGGGGGACGGCGTCCGGGCCTAGCGAGCCGGCCCGGCCGCTCAGCCCCGGGCGGGCACCGGGCCGGCGGTCTCCGGGGCCGTCCCCTCCACCGAGCGGCGCAGCGCCGCGTGCAGCGAGTCGGGGGTGAGCACGCCGAGGAAGACGTCGCCGTCGAGCACCGCGACCCAGCCGGCCTCGTGCTGGAGCATCGTCGAGAACGCGGTCTTGAGCGTCGCGTCGGCGGGCACCCAGGCCTCCATCCGGCGCGCCGCCGTCCCCACCGTGCCGGCGCCCGTGGCCCGCTCCGCGGACAGCCAGCCGTGCAGCCGGCCGTCGTCGTCCAGGACGACCGCCCAGCGGGCGCCGGCGGCCTCCAGCGACGCGCGGGCGTCGGCCAGCCCGTCGGCCACGTGCACGACCGGCGGCCGCTCCAGGTCGTCGGGGCCGATGCCGGTGACCGCCAGCCGCTTGAGGCCGCGGTCGGCGCCCACGAAGTCGGCGACGAAGGCGTTGGCCGGCCGGCCGAGCAGCTCCGCGGGCGGGGCGAACTGCTCGACGTGGCCGCGGGTGCTCATCACCGCGATCCGGTCGCCGAGGCGGACGGCCTCCTCGATGTCGTGGGTGACGAACACGATCGTCTTGCGCACCGTCTCCTGCAGCCGCAGGAACTCCGTCTGCAGCCGCTCGCGGACCACCGGGTCCACCGCGGAGAACGGCTCGTCCATCAGCAGGACGGCGGGGTCGGCCGCCAGCGCCCGGGCCACGCCGGCCCGCTGCCGCTGGCCGCCGGAAAGCTGGGCCGGGTAGCGCCCGCCGTGGACGGCGGGCTCGAGGCCCACGGTGGCCAGCAGCTCGTCGACGCGGGCGCGGGTGCGCCGCTTGTCCCAGCCCAGCAGCCGCGGCACGGTGGCGACGTTGTCCCGCACGGTCCGGTGCGGGAAGAGCCCGACGTTCTGGATCACGTAGCCCATCCGGCGGCGCAGCCGGTCGGCGTCGACGCGGGTGACGTCCTCACCGCCGAGCAGGATCCGCCCCGTCGTCGGCTCGATGACCCGGTTGATCATCTTCATCGTCGTGGTCTTGCCGCAGCCGGACGGGCCGACCAGGACCGACAGCTCGCCCGCGGCGAAGGTCAGGTCCAGCCGCTCCACGCCGACGGTGCCGTCGGGGTAGGTCTTGCTGACCCCCTCGAGCCGGATCTCCTCTGCGGTGCTCTCCCGGCCCGCAGCGGCAGTAGCGTCCACGGGGTGACCTCCCTGGGTGCGCGCCCCCTGCTGGACGCGGTGAGCGACCCCGCGGTGGGGCCGCTCGCGGTGGACGAGGCGCCGAACCCGTGGTTCGACCCGTCCTACGTGACGGAGAACTGGGACTCCATCCTGTCCTACACCGGCGAGCACGTCCGGCTGACCGTGCTGGCGGTGGTGATCGGCGCGGCCGTCGCGCTGCCGCTGGCGGTGCTCGCCCGGCGCAGCCGGTTCCTGTCGGCGCCGGTGCTCGGCCTGTCCACCGTCGTCTACACGATCCCGTCGCTGGCCATGTTCGCGCTGCTGGTGCCCTTCACCGGGCTGTCGTCGAACACCGTGCTCATCGGCCTGGTCGCCTACTCGCTGGTCATCCTGGTGCGGAACTTCCTCGCCGGCCTGCAGGGCGTCCCCGCCGACGTCCGCGAGGCGGCGCGGGGGATGGGGCTGTCGGCCGCGCAGACGTTCTGGCGGGTGGACCTGCCGCTGGCCCTGCCGGCGTTCATGGCGGGGCTGCGGATCGCCACGGTGTCCACGGTCGCACTGACGACGGTCGGCGTCCTGGTCGGCCACGGCGGGCTCGGGCAGCTGATCACCGGCGGGTTCGCGGCGAACTTCTACCGCGCGGAGATCGTCACCGGCGCGGTCGGGTGCGTGCTGCTCGCCCTGCTGGCCGACGTCCTGCTGGCCGGCGCGGAGCGGGCGCTCACCCCGTGGACGCGGGCGGTGCGGACGTGAGCGAGCTCGCGAGCTCACGCGGGGGCGGAGCAACGCCGGGCACGACGCCGACGAGCGCCGGCGCGGAGGACGGGTGAACGACTTCTCCCGCGCGCTGGTCTACCTCAACGACCCGTTCAACTGGACCCGCCCCGACGGCATCGTCGACCTGACGCTGGAGCACCTGGGCATCTCCGCCGTCGCGGTGCTGGCGGCGATGGTCGTGGCGCTGCCGGTCGGCGCCGCCCTGGGGACGGCGCGCCGCGGTGCGGGCCTGGTCGTCGTCCTGTCCAACGTCAGCCGGGCGGTCCCCACCCTCGCGCTGCTCACCCTCTTCGCCGTCAGCCCCATCGGCTTCGGCAACCGCGCGACGACGATCGCGCTGGCGGTGTTCGCCGTCCCGCCGATCCTCACCAACACCTTCGTCGGCTTCCGCGGCGTCGACCCCGAGGTGGAGGAGGCCGCCCGCGGGATGGGGATGAGCCGGGCGCAGGTGCTCGGCCGGGTCGAGCTGCCGCTGGCCCTGCCGCTGGTGACCACCGGCATCCGCACGGCGGCGGTCCAGGTGGTGGCGACGGCGGGCCTGGCCGCGCTCGTCGGCGGGGGAGGGCTCGGCCGGCTGATCAACCTCGGGTTCGGCCAGCAGGACTACGGCGTGATGATCGCCGGCGCGATCCTCGTGGCGGGCCTGGCGCTGCTCACCGAACTCGTCCTCGCGGTGCTGTCCTGGGCGGTCACCCCGGGCCCGCGCCGGCTGCCGTTCCTGCACGCCCGCACCCCCGCCTCGCGGGACGGCGCCGTACCGGAACCCACCGCCAGCGGGGTGCCGCTGTGACCTGCGTCTCCGGCCGATCGCGGGAGGGTAACGAGAGCGCAACACATCGGCGGGGGCGGTGTCGGTGTGCGGGACCCGCGGGTTGCATGGGCGCGCGGGCGACCCCCGCCAGACACGCGTCGCGGCCGCACGCCGCACGGGACACAGAAGGCGGAACACCATGCGCAGGCAGCGCGCACTCGCTCCTCTCCTGCTCACCGGCCTGCTCCTGACCGCCGCCTGCGGCGAGTCGGGCTCCTCGGGTACCGGCGGCTCGACCGCGAGCGGCTCGGCCGCCAGCGGCGACGCCTGCGTTCCGGTGGCCGGCGACCAGCTCGTCGTCCTCGAGGACGACCAGGAGCTGCAGAACGCGGACAACATCGTGCCGGCGGTGACCTCGGCCACCGCCGCGGCCAACCCGGCGCTGGTGCCGGCCCTCGACGCGGTCTCGGCCGCGCTGACCACCGACCAGCTCATCGACATGAACGCCGCCGTCGACCTGGAGCGGCGCAGCGCCGAGGACGTCGCGGCGCAGTGGGTCGAGGACAGCGGCGTGACCGAGGGCCTCGAGCAGGGCAGCGGGCCGGTCATCGTGGGCGCCGGCAACTTCACCGAGTCGACGGTCCTGGCCAACGTCTACGCCGGGGTCCTGCGAGCCGCGGGCTTCGACGCCACCGTGCGCGAGGTGGGCAACCGCGACCTCTACCTGCCGGCGCTGATCTCGGGCACCGACCTGCAGGTCTTCCCCGAGTACCTGGCCACCGTCACCGAGGCGCTCAACACCCAGGTCAACGGCCCCGACCCGACGCCGATCGCCAGCGGCGACGCCCAGGCCACCCGCGACGCGCTGCAGCCGCTGGCCGACCGGGTCGGGCTGACCTTCGGCACGCCGTCGGAGGCCGCCAACCAGAACGCCTTCGCCGTGACCCAGGAGTTCGCCGACCGACTCGGCGTGACCACGCTGTCGGAGCTCGCCGACGCCTGCGGCGACGGGTCGCTGGTCCTGGGCGGGCCGGCCGAGTGCCCGACCCGGCCGTTCTGCCAGCCGGGCCTCGAGGAGACCTACGGCCTGCAGTTCGCCGAGTTCCGCGAGTTCGACGCCGGCGGCCCGGCCACCAAGGCCGCCATCCAGCAGGGCGAGGTCTCGATGGGCCTGGTCTTCAGCTCCGACGCCGCCCTCGCGCAGGGCTAGCGGCAGCGGGCGGGCCCTCCGGCTGCGCCACACGGGACGATTCCGTGCCGCAGTCGGGGGCTCGCTCAGCGTTACCCTGAGGCCATGCGGACGGGGGGACGGCTGCGCGTCGCCGGGCAGGTGCTCGGGTGCGCGCTCGCCACCGCCGCGACCGCCGTCGTCTTCCTCAGCGACGACCCCCAGGTCCTGCGGGTGGCCGTGGTCGCCGTCGCCTGGGCCTGCCTGGGCGCCGCCTTCATGGCCGGACGCCGTCCGGAGCCGGCCGGGGGTGGTCCCGACGTCGCCGCCCTCGAGGCGCGGCTGCGCCGGGCCCACGAGGCCGAGCGCGACCGCGAGGCGGCCGCGCACCGCGAGTCGGAGCGGCAGCTGGAGGCGCGGGTCCGCGGCGAGTCCGAGGCGTCGATGCGCCGAGAGCTCGACGGGCTGCGGTCCGAGGTGGCCGGGCTGCGCGGGGACCTCGCCGGCCTCGGCGCGCTGCACGCCGAGGTCGCTGCGATCGGCGCCCTGCGGACCGACCTGGCCGAGCTGGCCGGCCTGCGCGCCGACGTCGGCCGGCTGCGCGCCGAGCTGACCGAGCGGTCCGCGGGCGAGCTGTCCCCCACGGGCGAGTTGCACCACGCCGGCGAGATGCACATCGAGCGGGTGGTCATGCGCACCCAGTCGGTGCGGACCGGCCGCGAGCCCCTGGAGCCGGCGACCGCCGCCTGGCACGCCGCCGTCCCCCGTGAGCTGGGCGGCTGGCCCGGGCCGTCCGACAGCCCCGGTGCCGCGGTGCCGGCCACGGTCGCCGCCCCGCTCCCCGCGCCGGAGCCCGAGCCCGAGCCGGTCGCGCGCGTGGGAACGCCCCCGCCGGTGCCGCGCCGGCGCCGCACCGACCTGCCCGCCGACCTGCTGCCCCCGGCGCCGCAGGAGCAGCTGACCCTCGAGCGCCCCGCCGTGCACGCCGCCGCCGCGGGGCACGGCGGCCACGCGGTCCCGCCGGCCGACGACGAGGCCGGCGCGGCGCGGCTGGCGCAGATCCTCGCCGAGAGCGGGGTCACCCCCGGCGGCCGGCGCCGCCGATACCGCGACGCCTGACGAAGGACCCCTCGCCCCCCACCGCTCGCAGGCTCGCGCCAGGCCCCGTCCAGAGGCTCGCCGCGAGCTCGCGAGCGGTGAGGAGGACGGGGTCCTCCTGCCCGCGAGGGGCCGAGGGGCCGTCGGCTACGCCGGGCCGCGGGAGAGCGCGCCGCCGTCGAGCACGAGCGTCTGCCCGGTGACCCAGCCGGCGCCGAGCAGGTAGGCCGCGGCCTCCCCGACGTCCTCGGGCTCGCCCAGCCGGCCGGCCGGGTAGGCGCGGGCGGCCTCCTCCTCGCGCCCCTCGTAGAGGGCGCCGGCGAACCGGGTCTTCACCACCGCCGGGGCGACCGCGTTGACCGTCACCTTCGGGCCGAGCTCCACGGCCAGCTGGGTGACCAGGTTGACCAGCCCCGCCTTGCTGACGCCGTAGCCGCCGATCATCGGCGAGGCCTTGAGCCCGGCCACCGAGGCGACGACGAGGACCGAGCCGCCGTGCTCGGACATCCACGCCCGCCAGGCCTCCTGCACCAGGCCGAGCGTGCCGACGACGTTGGTGTCGAGGATCTTGCGGAACGCGTCGAGGTCGAGGTCCACCATCGGGCCGTAGACCGGGTTGATCCCGACGTTGCCGACCAGGTGGTCGAGGCTGCCGAACCGCTCGACCGCGGTGCGCACGGCCTCGGCGCGGTGTGCGGCGTCCCCGGCGTTGCCGGCCACGCCGACGGCGACGTCGGGTCCGCCGAGCGACGCGACGGCCTCCTCCAGCGCCTCGGCCTTGCGGGCGGTGAGCACCACGCGCGCCCCCCGGTCGACCAGGCTGCGGGCGATGGCCAGCCCGATGCCGCGGCTGCCGCCGGTGACCAGTGCGGTGCGTCCCTCGAACGTGCCCACGTCACTCCCTCGTGTCCGCCGGCGACCGCGTCGGCGCCGGTGCCGCCGCAACCGTAGGACCGCCCCCGGACGGGCTCCCCGCCCACCCCGGCGAGGAGAGCGTGAGCCACCCCACACCGCCGTTCCGTTGCAGGGGCCCCGGGGCCGACTCACACTCGCCTTCGGCGCGTCGCCCGCGTGACACACCCGGTCGCAGCGGACGGCCCGCCGGCACGACCCGCACCGCACCCGCACCACCCGGGCCGCCAACGACGACGGTCCGTCCACCGAGTCCGGTACCCGCCAGGGACTGGAACGAGAGGTGACCCGATGCCTGCTGCCCGCAGGACCCCCCGCGCTGCCGGGCTCGAGCCCGCCGACAGCGCCCCCGCCCGCCTCCGCGTCGGCGTCATCGGCGCCGGCCGCGTCGGCGCCGTCCTCGGGGCCGCGCTCGCCGCCGCCGGCCACGACGTGGTCGCCGCCTCCGGCGTCTCCACCGCCTCCGCCGAGCGCGCGGCCCGGCTGCTGCCCGGCACCCCGCTGCTGCCCGCCGACGAGGTGGTCGCCGCCGCCGACCTCGTGGTCCTCGCCGTCCCCGACGACACGCTGCCCGGCCTGGTCGCGGGCCTCGCCGAGACCGGGACCTGGCGGGCCGGCCAGCTGGCCTTCCACACCTCCGGCGCGCACGGCCTGGCCGCTCTCGCCCCCGCGGAGCGGGCCGGCGTCCTCCCGCTCGCCCTGCACCCGGCCATGACCTTCACCGGCGCCCCCGAGGACGCCGACCGGCTCGCCGGCGCCCCGTTCGGCGTCACCAGCCGCCCCGAGCACCGGCCGGTCGCCGAGACCCTGGTGCTGGAGATGGGCGGCGAGCCGTTCTTCGTCGCCGAGGACGACCGGCGGCTCTACCACGCGGCGCTGGTCACCGGCGCCAACCACCTGGTCACCCTCGTCGCCGAGGCCGCCGACCTGCTGCGCCGGGCCGGCGTCGACGCCCCGGCCCGGGTGCTCACCCCGCTGCTCACCGCCGCGCTGGACAACGGCCTGCGCCGCGGCGACCGCGGGCTCACCGGCCCGGTCAGCCGCGGCGACGTCGGCACGGTGGCCGACCACCTCGCGACGCTCACCGACCGGGCCCCCGAGTCGGTGGCCGCCTACGTCGCCATGGCGCAGCGGACCACCGAGCGGGCGCTGTCCGCCGGCCGGCTCAAGCGGCACGAGGGCGCGCCGCTGCTGGACCTGCTCCACGAGGCCGCCGACCCGGCCGGGTCGCGATGACCACGAGCACCACGGCTGTGTCGTCCACCCGCCCCACCGCCCCGTCCATCGCCGAGACGGCCGCCGACCTCGCCCGCCTGCGCGCCTCCCTGCCCGGCCCGGTGGCGCTGGTCCCGACCATGGGCGCCCTGCACGAGGGGCACCGCACGCTCGTCCGCGCCGCCCGCGAGCGGGCCGGCAGCGTCGTCGTGTCGGTGTTCGTCAACCCGACCCAGTTCGGCCCCGGCGAGGACCTCGACCGCTACCCGCGCACCTGGGACGCCGACCTCGCGGCGCTCACCGACGAGGGCGCCGACGTCGTCTTCCACCCGCCGGTCGACGAGGTCTACCCGCCCGGCTCGCTCGGCGTCACCGTCGACCCCGGCCCGCTCGGGTCGGTCCTCGAGGGCGCGGTCCGGCCCGGCCACTTCGCCGGCGTGCTGACCGTCGTCGCCAAGCTGTTCGGCCTCACCCGGCCCGACCTCGCCCTCTTCGGCGAGAAGGACTACCAGCAGCTGACGCTGGTCCGGGCGATGGTCCGCGAGCTGGCGCTGCCGTTGGAGGTGGTCGGCGTCCCGACCGTCCGCGAGGCCGACGGCACGGCGCTGTCCAGCCGCAACCGCTACCTGGCGCCGGAGGAGCGCGCCCGGGCCGCGACGTTGAACCGGGCGCTGCGTGCCGGGGCGGACGCCGGCCCGCGCGGCGCCGAGGCCGTCCTCGCCGCCGCCCGCGCGGTGCTGGCCGGCGCGCCCGAGCTGGTGCCCGACTACCTCGAGCTCACCGACCCCGACCTGGGCCCGGCCCCCGCGGCCGGCCCCGCCCGCCTCCTGCTGGCCGCCCGCGCCGGCAGCACCCGACTCCTCGACAACGTCCCCGTCACCCTGGGAGAGCCCCGATGATGCGCACCATGCTCAAGTCCAAGATCCACCGGGCGACGGTGACGCAGGCCGACCTGCACTACGTCGGCTCGGTGACGATCGACGAGGACCTGCTCGACGCCGCCGACCTCATCCCCGGCGAGCAGGTGGCGATCGTGGACGTCACCAACGGCGCCCGGCTGGAGACCTACGTCATCCCCGGCGAGCGGGGCAGCGGCGTCATCGGCATCAACGGCGCCGCCGCGCACCTGGTGCACCCCGGCGACCTGGTGATCCTGATCAGCTACGGCCTCATGGACGAGACCGAGGCCAAGAGCTACATCCCGAAGGTCGTGCACGTCGACGGCGACAACCGCGTCGTCGAGCTGGGCGGGGACCCCTCGGCCCCGGTGCCGGGCGCGGCCGACCAGCGGCGCAGCGACCTCGGCGTCCCCGTCCGGTGACCCTGGCGGCCCCGACCGTCAGCGGCCTGCCGACCCGGCTGGCCGCCCCCGCGCCCGGCTGGGAGCTGTCGGCCGACGTCTGCGTCGTCGGCTCCGGCGTCGCGGGCCTGTGCGTCGCGCTGCACGCCCGGGCCGCCGGGCTGTCGGTCGCCGTCGTCACCAAGGTCCGCGTCGACGACGGGTCGACCCGCTGGGCGCAGGGCGGCATCGCCGCGGTGCTCGACCCGGCCGACAGCCCCGAGGCGCACGCCCGCGACACCGAGGTCGCCGGCGTCGGGCTGTGCGAGCCCGACGCCGTGCGCACCCTGGTGACCGAGGGCCCGGCGCGGCTGCACCAGCTCATCGGCTGGGGCGCCGGCTTCGACCGCGACCCGTCGGGCCGCCTGCTGCTCACCCGCGAGGGCGGGCACACCGCCGACCGGATCGTGCACGCCGGCGGCGACGCCACCGGCGCCGAGGTCATGCGCGCCCTGTGCGAGGCCGTGCACGCCGACCCCGGCATCACCCTCGTCGAGCACGCGATGGTGCTCGACCTGCTCACCGACGCCGGCGGCCGGGCCGCGGGCGTCACCCTGCACGTCCTCGGCGAGGGCACCGAGGACGGCGTGGGCGCGGTCCGCGCGCGGGCCGTCGTCCTCGCCACCGGCGGGATGGGCCAGGTCTACGCCGCGACGACGAACCCCGCGGTGTCCACCGGCGACGGCGTGGCCCTGGGCCTGCGCGCCGGCGCGGTGGCCACCGACCTGGAGTTCGTGCAGTTCCACCCGACGTCGCTGTACCGCGGCCCGGGCGCCCGCGGGCAGCAGCCGCTGGTCAGCGAGGCGCTGCGCGGCGAGGGCGCGGTGCTGCGCGACGGGGCGGGGGAGCGGTTCATGGCCGGTGTCCACCCGCAGGCCGAGCTCGCGCCGCGCGACGTCGTCGCCAAGGCCATCACCCGCGTGCAGCTGCGCGACGGCGTCGACCACGTGTGGCTCGACGCCCGGCACGTCCCCGGCCTCGCCGAGCGGTTCCCGACCATCGTGGCCAGCTGCCGCGCCATCGGCGTCGACCCGGTCACCGACCTGGTGCCGGTCACGCCCGCCGCGCACTACGCCTCCGGCGGCCTGGTCACCGACCTGGCCGGCCGGACCACCGTCCCCGGGCTCTACGCCTGCGGCGAGGCGGCCTGCACCGGTGTGCACGGCGCCAACCGGCTGGCGTCGAACTCGCTCCTCGAGGGGCTGGTGTTCGCCGCCCGCATCGGCGCGGAGCTGGCCCGCTCGCTGCCCCCGGCCGCGCCGGCCCGCGCGGCCGCCGCCGGCACCTCGGGCCTGCTGGACCCCGCCGGGCGGCGCACGGTCACCGAGACGATGTCCGCCCGGGTCGCGGCGCTGCGCTCGGGCGCCGGGCTGGCCGGGGCCACCGGCGTGCTCGCCGGGCTGGCGGCCGGGCTGGCGGCCGCCCCAGGCGCCGCGCCCGGCGTGGCGAGCTGGGAGGCCACCGACCTGCTCACCGTCGCGAGCGCCCTCACCGCCGCCGCCGGCGCCCGGGAGGAGACCCGCGGCTGCCACTGGCGCGAGGACCACCCCGCCACCGAGGAGGACTGGCGGGTGCACCTCGACGTCCGCCTCGACGACGACGGCCGGCTGCGCCTGACCCGCCGGCCCGTGGGGACCCCCGTGGTGTCGCCGTGGTGACCGCCGACCCGCGGTCGCTGGCGGGCACCGGGCTGGCCGAGGCCTGGGTCGGCGACCTGGTCGAGCGCACGCTGGCCGAGGACCTCGCCGGCGGGGCCGTCCTGCCCGGCGCGCCGGACCTGGCCGTCGCACTCGACGTCACCAGCGCCGCCACCGTGCCCCCGGCGCAGTACGGCACCGCCGACCTCGTCGCCCGCGCCGACGGCGTCGTCGCCGGCCTGCCCGTCGCCGCCCGCGTGTTCACCCGCCTCGCGCCCGGCGCCACGCTCACCGCCGGCGCGGCCGACGGCGACCGGGTGACCCGCGGGGACGTGCTGCTGACCGTCCGCGGCCCCGTGCGGGCGCTGCTGGCCGCCGAGCGCAGCGCGCTGAACATCGCCAGCCGGGCCAGCGGCATCGCCACCGCCACCCGCGCCTGGGTGGACGCCGTCGAGGGCACCGGCGCCGTCGTCCTCGACACCCGCAAGACCACCCCGGGGCTGCGCCCGCTGGAGAAGTACGCGGTGCGCTGCGGCGGCGGGTCGAACAAGCGCATGGGCCTCTACGACGTCGCGATGGTGAAGGACAACCACGTCGCCGCCGCGGGCTCGGTCGCGGCCGCCGTCGCCGCCGTGCGCGAGCGGGCGCCGCGGGTGCCGGTGCAGGTCGAGGCGGACACCCCCGCGCAGGCGGTCGAGGCGGTCGAGGCCGGCGCGGACTTCCTGCTGCTGGACAACATGCCGCCCGCGCAGCTGCGCGAGGTGGTGGCGCTGGTCGGCGGGCGCGCGGAGCTCGAGGCCACCGGTGGGCTGACCCTCGCCGTCGCCCGCGAGGTCGCCGCGACCGGCGTGGACTTCCTGTCGGTCGGCGCGCTCACCCACTCCTCGCCGATCCTCGACCTCGCGCTCGACCTGCGGAGCTGACCGGCGTGCTGCTCACCGTCGACGTCGGCAACAGCCAGACCGTGCTGGCCACCTTCGACGGGGCCCGGCGGGTCGGGTGCTGGCGCGTGACGACGCACGCGCGGGCCACCTCCGACGAGATCCGCATGCTGTGGCGCGGGCTGCTGCGCGACACCGAGGTCACCGGCGTCGCCGCCTGCTCCACCGTGCCGGCGCTGCTGCCCGCGCTGCGGCAGCTGCTGGACTCGCTCGAGGTGCCGGTGGTGCTCATCGGCCCCGGCGTGCGCACCGGCGTCCCGCTGCACGTCGACAACCCGCGCGAGGTCGGCGCCGACCGCGTGGTCACCGCGCTGGCCGCGCACGAGCTGTTCGGCCGGGCGCCCGACGGCAGCGGCCGCCCCGTCGTCGTGGTCGACTTCGGCACCTCCACCAATGTCGACGCCGTCGGCCCGGAGGGTCAGTTCCTCGGCGGCGCGCTGGCCCCGGGTGTCGAGGTCAGCCTCGAGGCGCTGGCCACCCGCGCGGCGCAGCTGCGGTCGGTGGAGCTCACCGTCCCGGCGCAGGCGATCGGCAAGAACACCGTCGCCGCGCTGCAGTCGGGGCTGGTCCTCGGCTTCGCCGGCCTGGTCGACGGGCTGGTCGGCCGGATCGCCGGCGAGCTGGTCGCGCAGTTCGGCGACCCGCCGGTCGTCGTCGCCACCGGGGGCCTGGCGCCGCTGGTGGCCGACAGCTGCCGCACCGTCGGCGAGCGCGAGCCCGACCTCACCGTGCACGGCCTGCGGCTGGCCTTCGAGCGCGCCCAGGCCGGCGGCCGCCGCTAGGCGGGAGCCGGGCTCGCCGGCAGCACGGTGCCCAGGCCGATGCCGCGGGCGCGCAGCCGCCGCAGCTCCACCGTGGCCAGCGCGGCGCTGATCAGCGGCCCGACGACGGCGAACGCGACGGCCACCGGGACCGGCATGCCGGCGTCCTCGGGGTCCCAGAGGCCGACGACGCCCAGGACGAGAACGACGACCGCCACCGCGATCTCGGTCAGCCCGCGCAGCGTCGGGTGCCCGTCGACGGCGCAGAACCAGTGGACGACGACCAGCCGGCCGGCCACCCAGATCGTCGCCCAGACGGCGACGAGGGCGGTCCAGCCGAGGGCGAGGGTCACGAGCGCCATCAGCCCGCTCGGCTGCACCTGGGTGAGGACCAGCCAGACGAGCCCGCCGGCCAGCACGAGGCCGGCCACCGACCCGCCCAGCCGGCCCAGCGGCACCCGGAGGTTGGCGGCCTGCTGCCGGCGCAGGGGCGGCGGGGTGAGGAACAGGATCACCGCCATCGGGACGAGCATCGCGACGCCGCCGATCGCCGCGGAGCGCATCACCGACAGCACGATGCGCGAGACCTGGTCGGTCACACTACCCAGCCCGCCCCACTGCAGCTGGGCGACGGTGAGGATCGCGATGCCCCAGGCGCCGCGCAGCGCGGCCAGCCGCTCGAGCTGGTGGTCGCGGACGGCGAAGCGGTCGGCCGGGGTGAACACGCGGCGGTGGAAGTCCGCGGTCCTGCGCCACACCGCCGCGGTCCACGTGGCGATGCCGGTGACGATCCAGCCGACGATGCTGCCCACCCATGCCTCCGGGGTCCCGCCGCGCCGCCGGACCGTCGCGGTCTCGGAACGGTAGCGACCGACGGGGCCCTGGGGAGGGAGTCCGGCGGGGTGTCGCGGCGCACGGCCGTAGGCTCGGACGACGTGACCGACGAACCCCCGGGCCTCCCGGACGACGAGCTCCCCGAACAGCTCCGGGTCCGCCGCGCCAAGCTCGACCGGCTGCGCGAGTCCGGCGTCGACCCCTACCCGGTCACGGTGGCGCGCACCACCTCGCTGGCCGACGTCCGGGCCAAGCACCCCGACCTCGAGCCCGACACCACGACCGGCGAGCGGGTCGGCGTCACCGGCCGGGTCATCTTCAGCCGCAACACCGGCAAGCTCTGCTTCGCGACGCTGCGCGAGGGCGACGCCGAGCTGCAGGTCATGCTCTCCCGCGACCGGGTGGGCCAGGAGGCGCTGGACGCCTGGAAGGCCGACGTCGACCTCGGCGACCACGTCTTCGTCGAGGGCGAGGTCGGGACGTCCCGGCGCGGCGAGTTGTCGGTGTTCGCCGACTCCTGGCGGATGGCGGCCAAGGCGCTGCGCCCCCTGCCGGTGGCGCACAAGCCGATGAGCGAGGAGCTGCGGGTCCGCCGCCGCTACGTGGACCTCATCGTCCGCGACGAGGCGCGCCGCACCGTCCGGCAGCGCGCGCAGGTGATGGCCGCGCTGCGCTCCGGTCTCACCGGCCGCGGTTTCCTCGAGGTCGAGACGCCGATGCTGCAGACCGTGCACGGCGGTGCCGCCGCCCGGCCGTTCCGCACGCACATGAACGCCTTCGACCTCGACCTGTACCTGCGGATCGCGCCGGAGCTGTTCCTCAAGCGCTGCATCGTGGGCGGGCTCGAGAAGGTCTTCGAGATCAACCGCAACTTCCGCAACGAGGGCGCCGACAGCTCGCACTCGCCGGAGTTCGCGATGCTCGAGTTCTACGAGGCCTGGGCCGACTACTCCGACGTCGCCCGCACCACCCGCGAGCTGATCCAGGAGTGCTGCGCGGCGCTGTTCGGCGACCACACCGCCCGCCACCACGACGGCACCGAGGTCGACCTGTCGGGGGAGTGGCCGCAGGTGCCGCTGTACTCGCTCGTCGGCGACGCCGTGGGCGAGGAGGTCACCCCGGAGACGCCGGTGGAGCACCTTCGGGCCCTCGCCGAGCGGCACGACGTCGGCGTCGACCCGGCCTGGCTGCCCGGCAAGGTCGTCGAGGAGCTCTTCGAGGCGCTGGTGCAGGACTCCCTGCAGGCCCCCACGTTCGTCGTCGACTACCCGGTGGACACCTCGCCGCTGACCCGCGCGCACCGCACGACGCCGGGGCTGGCGGAGAAGTGGGACCTCTACATCGGCGGGATCGAGCGCGGCACCGGCTACTCCGAGCTGGTCGACCCGGTGGTCCAGCGCGAGCGGTTCACCCAGCAGGCGCTGCTGGCCGCGGCCGGCGACCCCGAGGCCATGGTGCTCGACGAGGACTTCCTGGAGGCCCTCGAGTACGGGATGCCGCCCAGCGGCGGGGTCGGCATGGGCATCGACCGGCTGATGATGACGCTCACCGGCCTCGGTATCCGCGAGACGATCCTGTTCCCCTTGGTCCGCCCCATTTCCTGACGGGTTCCGTTCCGCTCGCCCGAATTCCTCCCCGAAAAGGGCGACCCACCGTCGGGGATTGCTCCCTCCCCTCACTTCTGTGGTGGAATGTGCGCGTCGCCCGGATCCGGGTGGCTGCAATTGTCCGGCCACGGGGGCCGAGAGGGAGTGAGGAAAGCGGAATGGCGCGCAAGGTCCAGGTGATCCTGAGTGACGACCTCGACGAGGACCTCCCCGCGGACGAGACGGTGAGTTTCTCGCTCGACGGCACGAACTACGAGATCGACCTGTCCGAGAAGAACGCGGAGGAACTGCGCAACGCCTTCTCCCGGTACGTGCAGGCCGCCCGCAAGGTCGGCCGTGGCGGCGGCCGGGCCTCCGGTGCCGGCCGGTCCCGGGCCACCGGTGGCGGCGGCCGGATGGACCGCGAGCAGGCCGGTGCGATCCGCGACTGGGCCCGGAAGAACGGTCACAACGTCAGCGACCGCGGCCGCATCCCGGCCAGCGTCGTCGAGGCCTACGAGGCCGCCCACTGACGGAAGGCCCCTCCCACCCCTCGCGCCGCCCGGGGTGGGCCCCTGCGAGGGGCCGTTCCAGCACGTCACCGACGGCCCGGTCCCCGCGCGGGGGCCGGGCCGTCGGCGTCCCCGGGTGACGCGCCGTCCGCTGTCGGCGTAACCCCGCCGGAACACCGGCCCGCCACCATCGGTTGGACCGGGCGAGCCACCCACCGCACCGCCGGTCGCCGCCGACGGGACGGCGTGGTCCGTGACTACAGTGGAACGACCGGTGCCCCAGCGCGCCGACGGACGTCGGGTGCTCCTCCCCGCTCGTGGGGAGGGACGTGCCGGACCAGCCGGTCAGAGGAGAAGCAGCAGATGTTCGAACGGTTCACCGACCGAGCCCGACGGGTGGTCGTCCTGGCGCAGGAAGAGGCCAGGATGCTCAACCACAACTACATCGGCACCGAGCACATCCTCCTGGGCCTGATCCACGAGGGTGAGGGCGTCGCTGCCAAGGCCCTCGAATCGCTCGGCATCTCGCTCGAGGGTGTCCGCCAGCAGGTCGAGGAGATCATCGGCCAGGGCCAGCAGGCCCCGTCCGGGCACATCCCCTTCACCCCGCGGGCGAAGAAGGTGCTCGAGCTGTCCCTGCGCGAGGCGCTGCAGCTCGGCCACAACTACATCGGCACCGAGCACATCCTGCTCGGCCTGATCCGCGAGGGCGAGGGCGTGGCCGCCCAGGTCCTCGTGAAGCTGGGCGCCGACCTCAACCGCGTCCGCCAGCAGGTCATCCAGCTGCTCTCCGGCTACCAGGGCAAGGAGCCGGCCTCGGCCGGCGGTCCCTCGGAGGGCACGCCGTCGACGTCGCTGGTGCTCGACCAGTTCGGCCGCAACCTGACGCAGGCCGCGCGCGACTCCAAGCTCGACCCGGTCATCGGGCGGGCCAAGGAGATCGAGCGGGTCATGCAGGTCCTCTCGCGGCGGACCAAGAACAACCCCGTCCTCATCGGCGAGCCCGGCGTCGGCAAGACCGCCGTCGTCGAGGGCCTGGCCCAGGCGATCGTCAAGGGCGAGGTCCCCGAGACGCTGAAGGACAAGCAGCTCTACACCCTCGACCTCGGCGCCCTGGTCGCCGGGTCGCGCTACCGCGGTGACTTCGAGGAGCGCCTCAAGAAGGTGCTCAAGGAGATCCGCACCCGCGGCGACATCATCCTGTTCATCGACGAGATCCACACCCTCGTCGGTGCCGGTGCCGCCGAGGGCGCGATCGACGCCGCCAGCATCCTCAAGCCGATGCTGGCCCGCGGCGAGCTGCAGACCATCGGCGCCACCACGCTCGACGAGTACCGCAAGCACCTGGAGAAGGACGCCGCGCTCGAGCGCCGCTTCCAGCCGATCCAGGTGGGCGAGCCGACGCTCACCCACACGATCGAGATCCTCAAGGGCCTGCGCGACCGCTACGAGGCGCACCACCGGATCAGCATCACCGACGGCGCCCTCGTCGCCGCCGCCACGCTGGCCGACCGGTACATCTCCGACCGCTTCCTGCCGGACAAGGCGATCGACCTGATCGACGAGGCCGGCGCCCGGATGCGGATCAAGCGGATGACCGCCCCGCCGGACCTGCGCGAGTTCGACGACCGGATCGCCGGCATCCGCCGCGAGAAGGAGTCCGCGATCGACGCGCAGGACTTCGAGAAGGCCGCGTCGCTGCGCGACAAGGAGAAGACCCTCCTGGCCGAGAAGGCCGAGCGGGAGAAGGCGTGGAAGGCCGGCGACATGGACGTCGTCGCCGAGGTCGACGACGAGCAGATCGCCGAGGTGCTGGCCAACTGGACCGGCATCCCCGTCTTCAAGCTCACCGAGGAGGAGACGACCCGTCTGCTCCGCATGGAGGACGAGCTCCACAAGCGGATCATCGGCCAGGAAGAGGCCATCAAGAGCGTCAGCCAGGCGATCCGGCGCACCCGCGCGGGCCTCAAGGACCCGCGTCGCCCCGGTGGCTCGTTCATCTTCGCCGGCCCCTCGGGTGTCGGTAAGACCGAGCTCGCCAAGGCGCTCGCCAACTTCCTGTTCGGCGAGGACGACGCGCTCATCCAGATCGACATGGGCGAGTTCCACGACCGGTTCACCGTGTCGCGGCTCGTCGGTGCCCCTCCCGGCTACGTCGGTTACGACGAGGGTGGCCAGCTGACCGAGAAGGTGCGGCGCAAGCCGTTCTCGGTGGTCCTCTTCGACGAGATCGAGAAGGCCCACGCCGACGTCTTCAACACGCTGCTGCAGGTGCTGGAGGACGGCCGCCTCACCGACGGTCAGGGCCGGATCGTGGACTTCAAGAACACGATCCTGATCCTCACGACCAACCTCGGTACGCGGGACATCTCCAAGGCGGTCGGCCTCGGCTTCCAGGCCGGGAACGACGACCAGTCGAACTACGAGCGCATGAAGACGAAGGTCCACGACGAGCTCAAGCAGCACTTCCGGCCTGAGTTCCTCAACCGCATCGACGACATCGTCGTGTTCCACCAGCTGACCGAGGCCGAGATCATCCAGATCGTCGACCTGATGCTCGCCCGCGTGGAGAGCCAGCTGAGCAACAAGGACATGTCGCTCGAGGTCACCCAGGAGGCCAAGAAGCTCCTGGCGGCCCGCGGGTTCGACCCCGTGCTGGGCGCCCGGCCGCTGCGCCGGACCATCCAGCGCGAGATCGAGGACGCGCTGTCGGAGAAGATCCTCTACGGGGAGCTGACCGCCGGTCAGATCGTCGTGGTGGACGTCGAGGGCGAGGGCACCGCCGCGAAGTTCACCTTCCGCGGCGAGACCAAGCCGATCGACCTGCCCGACACGCCGCCGGTGGCGCTGACCGTCGGCGACGACGAGGACGGCACCCAGGGCCCGTCGCTCCGCAAGGAGTGAGCAGGTAGCTCCACCGACAGGGGCCGTCTCCCGCGAGGGAGGCGGCCCCTGCCGCGTCCCAGGGGTCGAGGGTGGCTCCCGGGCGACCACCCGGTGCGGACGCCGGTGGACGGCGAGGTGACCGCCGGTGCCGTCGTGTGTCGTCGCCGGGGGACGTGATCGGGTCAGCGGGGGACGGCGACCGGGCCGAGGTCCACGGCGCGGTGCACCCAGGTGCCGGTGACGACCATCCCGACCCGCTCGTACAGGCCGAGGGCGCCGGTGCGGGAGTCGGTGGACAGTTCGCAGCGCGTGGCGCCGTGCCGGCGGGCGTCGGCGAAGGCGTCCGCGAGGAGGGCCCGGGCCAGCCCGAGTCCGCGCCGGTCCCGGCGCGCCGCGAGCTCGTCGACGCAGCCGTCCGCGCCACCGGTGACCAGGAAGCAGGCGCCGACCACGTCGCCACGCGGGTCCACGACGACCCGGAGGTGCCACGGCTCGAACCCGGGCCGGCGCACGGTCGTCGCGGCGAAGTCGTCGAACGACCGCCGGTCCCGCTGCGACCACTCGAGGAAGGCGTCCTCGACCACCGCCCAGGCGGCCCGGTGGTCCGCCTCGCCGTCCGCCGTCCGGAGGGAGTACCCGTCCGGCAGGGGCCGGGTCCCGATCCGCCTGTCCCCGGGGAGCTCCAGCAGCCACGAGGTCTACCGGACGTGGTGGCCGAGGCGCTCCAGCAGGACGTCCGCGGGGGAGCCCTGCGGCACGGTGATGCCGAGGACCGGGGCGCCGCGCTCGCCTGCCAGTCGCCGGGTCCAGGCGGCCAGTGCCGTCCCGATGCCTCGTCCGCGGTACCGCGGGTGCACGGCGGCACCCCCGCGTCCCTCGCCCGAGACCTCCGCGTAGGCGACCAGCCGGCCGCCGTCGAAGACGCCGAGCGTGCCGGCCGGTACGTCGGAGCCGGGGCGCTGCCAGTCCCCGACGACGTCGGCCTCCTCGATCAGGACGACGCCGACGTCGTGCAGCTCCTGCGCGGCCGTCACCTCGTGCACGGCACGGGCGTCGTCCCTGGTCAGGGGTCGGGCGGTGAGGTCCCCGGGCAGCCGCACGGGCCACGGTGAACCGTGCCGCGGGGTCGTCGCGCGAGCGGGTCCGGGCGGCGCGAGGCGTCGCGGGTCCGGTCAGTGGGGGAGTCGGAAGAGGCCGTCGTCGGTCTGCTCGACCAGTCCGTCGGCCAGCAGGGAGTCCAGGCACCGGGACCGCTGCACCGCGTCGTCCCAGGCTGCGTCCAGGGCCGGGGCGGGCACCGGACCGTCGGCGGCGCGCAGGACGTCGAGCAGCCGCCCGCGGACCTGCCGGTCGGTCCCCGCGAACCGCTGCACCCGCCTCGGCGGCCCCTCGGCGGCCGGACAGCCGGCCAGCCGCCAGGCGCACCGGTCCCGCACCGGGCAGACCCCGCACCGCGGTGTGCGGGCCACGCAGACCAGCGCGCCGAGCTCCATGGCCGCCACCGAGAACCGGCACGCCCGCTCCCGGTCCGCCGGCGCCAGCGCCGCGACGTCGGTCAGGTCGGAGGCGCGGGCGGTCCCGGCCTCGGCGCGGCCGTGCACCAGCCGGGCCACCACCCGCCGCACGTTGGTGTCCACGACCGGCTGTGGCCTCCCGTGGCCGAAGCAGGCCACCGCCCGGGCCGTGTACGTCCCGATGCCCGGCAGCGCCTCCAGGGCCGCCACGTCGGCCGGGACGGCGCCTCCGTGCCGCTCGGTGAGGGCGACGGCGGTCTCCCGCAGCCGCAGCGCCCGCCGCGGGTAGCCGAGCTTGCCCCAGGCGCGGATCACCTCGGCCGGCGACGCGGCGGCCAGCGCGGCCGGGGTGGGCCAGCGCTCCGTCCAGGCGCGCCACACCGGCTCGACCCGCGCCACCGGCGTCTGCTGCAGCATCACCTCGCTGACCAGCACCGCCCACGGGTCCACGCCGGGCCGCCGCCACGGCAGGTCGCGGGCCGCCGTGTCGTACCAGTCGACGAGGGCGTCCCCGAGTCCGGCGGTGCTGCTCACGGGGGTCCAGTGTGCCCGGCCCGGACCGCGGCGTGCCCTGTCGGGACGGCCGGCGGCCGCCGACTACGGTCGCCTTCGTGCTGCACCCGGTCGGGCCCCTGCCGGCCTCCGTCTACTGGCGACGGCGGCTGCTCGTGCTCCTCCTGCTCGTCGCCGTCCTCGGCGGCGGGAGCTGGCTCGGGGTGGCGCTGCTGGGCGGCGGCCCGGAGGGCTCGGCCTCGGCCGCCGGCACGTCGGAGGCGGCGTCGACGGCGCCGGCCGCCGCGGAGCCGCCCGCACTCGACCGGGTCCTCCCGTCGCTGGCCAGCGTGCAGACCCCCACCCCGCCACCCACCCCGACGCCCGCACCGCCCCCGGCGCCTGCCGCCCCGGTGCAGGAGGCCGGCGCCCCGTGCGGCGACGACGTGGTCGCGCTGGAGGTGCGCACGCCGGGCACGGTCGCCTCCGGGTCCTCGCCGACGCTGGAGCTCGTCGTCACCAACACCGCCGCGGTGCCGTGCACCCGCGTGCTGGACAAGCAGCTGCAGGAGATGGTGCTGCTCGACGCGGCCGGCACCCGGCTGTGGGGCAGCAACGACTGCCGACCCGAGACCAGCAGCGACACCCGCACGCTGCAGCCCGGTGAGCAGGTGGTGTTCCCGCTGGTCTGGACCGGCCTGACCAGCGAGCCGACCTGCACCGCCGAGCGCGTGCCGGTGGCCCCGGGTCAGTACGTGCTGCGCGCCCGGCTGGACACCGAGACCAGCCCGGACGCCGTCCTCACCATCACCTGACGAGGGACGTCCCTGCCCCCACCGCTCGCAGGCTCGCGGCGGGCCCCGGCGGGGAGGCCGTTCCGGCACGTCGCCGGTGGTGCGCCCCGCTCAGCTGTAGCGGTCGAGGATCGAGGTCTCGGCCAGCCGGGACAGGCCCTCGCGGATGCCCCGGGCACGGGCCTCACCGACGCCCTCGACGGCGAGCAGGTCCTCGATGGTGGCGGCCAGCAGCTTCTGCAGGCCGCCGAAGTGGTCGACCAGCCGGTCGATGATCGCCGCGGGCAGCCGCGGCACCCGGGCCAGCAGCCGGTAGCCGCGCGGGCTGACGGGGGAGTCCAGCGCGTCGGCCGAGGTGGGCAGCCCGTAGCAGCGCGAGACGGCGGACAGGTCCAGCAGCTCGGTGGCCGACAGCGCCCGCAGCTCGGCGAGCACGTCCTCGATGGTGCGCGGCCGGCGGGTGCCCGCGGCGGGCAGGTAGTCGCGCACCAGCAGCGCGCGGTCCTCCTCGACGCCGGCGAGCATCTCGTCGAGCTGCAGGGCCAGCAGCCGGCCGTCGGTGCCCAGCTCGACGACGAAGCCCTCGATCTCGTCGGCGATCCGCCGGACCATCTCCAGCCGCTGGCTGACGCTCATCGCGTCGCGGACGGTGACCAGGTCCTCGATCTCCAGCGCCGAGAGGGTGCTCGCGACCTCGTCGAGGCGCAGCTTGTACCGCTCCAGCGCGGCGAGGGCCTGGTTGGCGCGGGCGAGGATCGTCGTCGGGTGCTCGAGCGTGTAGCGCCGGCCGGCCACGTAGACGCTGATGATGTGCATCGACTGGCTGACCGAGATCACCGGGAACCCGGTCTGCACGGCCACCCGCTCGGCGGTGCGGTGCCGGGTGCCCGACTCCTCGGTGGGCACGGTCGGGTCGGGCATCAGGTGCACGCCGGCCCGGACGATGCGCAGCCCGTCGGAGGACAGGATCACCGCGCCGTCCATCTTGGCCAGCTCGCGCAGCCGGGTGGCCGACAGCGCGACGTCCAGGGCGAACCCGCCGGTGCAGATGGACTCCACCACCCGGTCGTAGCCGAGCACGATCAGGGCGCCGGTGCGGCCGGCCAGGATGCGCTCCAGGCCGTCGCGCAACGCGGTCCCCGGGGCGATGCGGCCGAGCAGTTCGCGCAGGGCGACCTCGGAGTCCACAGCGGGGGGCACGGGCGCTCCTGACGTCGTCGTGGTACGGCGCCTGAGTCTACGTGGCACGCCGACCTGCCGGTCGTGAGCGGGGGGTGGTGAGCGGGCTCACCCGGGGAAGAGCCCGGCGAGCGCCGCTCCCAGGTCGGGCACCTCCATGAGCCGGATGCCCTTGGGGGCCTGGCCGGCGTCCGGCGGGACCAGCGCGAGCCGGTAACCCTGGCGGGCGGCCTCGGCCAGCCGCCGTCCGGTGCCGCCGACCCGCCGGATCTCACCGGACAGACCCACCTCGCCCAGCGCGATCATCCCCTCCGGCAGCGGGGTGTCCCGCGACGCCGAGGCGATGGCCAGCGCGAGCGCGAGGTCGGCCGCCGGCTCGGCGATCTTCACGCCGCCGACGGAGGCGGCGAACACGTCGGCGTCGGCCAGCCGGACGCCGCCGCGCCGCTCGACGACGGCATTGACCATCGCCACGCGCTGGGAGTCCAGCCCGCTGACCGCCCGCCGCGGCGAGCCGCCGCCGGTGTTGGTGGCGACGAGGGCCTGCACCTCGGCCAGCAGCGGCCGGCTGCCCTCCATGGTCACCGTGACGCAACTGCCGGGCACCGACGCGGTGCGCCGCGAGACGAACAGGTGCGACGGGTCGGGCACCCCGACCACCCCGCCGTCGCCGATCTCGAAGCAGCCGATCTCGTCGGCCGGGCCGAACCGGTTCTTGGTGGCGCGCACCAGGCGCAGCGTGGAGTGCCGCTCGCCGTCGAAGGACACGACGACGTCGACCAGGTGCTCCAGCGCCCGGGGCCCGGCGATCGCGCCGTCCTTGGTGACGTGGCCGACGAGGATCGTCGTCATCCCGCGGGACTTGGCGACGGCGGTGAGCGCGGTGGCCACCGAGCGGACCTGGGTGGCGCCGCCGTCGGTGCCCTCGACCGCGGAGGAGCGGACGGTCTGCACGCTATCGAGCACCAGCAGCGAGGGCGCCACCTGCTCGACGTGGGCGAGGACGGCCGACAGCTCGGTCTCGGCGGCGAGGTACAGCCGGTCGTGCAGCGCGCCGATCCGCTCGGCGCGCAGCCGCACCTGCGCGGCGGACTCCTCGCCCGAGACCACCAGCGTGGGCCCGTTGGACTCCGCCACCCGGTGGGCGACCTCGAGCAGCAGCGTGGACTTGCCGACGCCGGGCTCACCGGCGACGAGGACCACCGCGCCGGGCACCAGGCCGCCGCCGAGGACGCGGTCGAACTCGGCGATGCCGGTGGGCACCGCCCGCGCGCCGTCGAGCTGGACCTGGGCGATCGGCCGGGCGGGCGCGGTGACCGGGCCGGCGGCGACCGAGCGCAGTGCCGGCGCGGCGGGTCCGACCTCCTGCAGCGTGCCCCAGGCCTGGCACTCCGGGCACTTGCCCATCCACTTCGCCGACGAGAAGCCGCACTCGGTGCAGCGGTGGGCGGGACGGGCGGACTTCACTCCAGAGGGCACGCCGCCACGGTAGGTGGGGGTACCGACACTCCCGGGGAGGCCGGACGGGTCACTCCGGTCCGGTCACTCCAGGCCGGCTACTCGGCCTGGGTGTCCTCCTCGCTCTCCGGGTTCTCCGGCTCGAGGCCCTCCTCGAAGTCGAACGCCTCGCCGCGGTCGATCTCCTCGTCGGGACCGGCCACCAGCACCTGCGTGGTGATGTCGCCGGCCTGCTCGAAGGACAGGGTGAGCGTCAGGGTCTGCCCGGCCGTCAGCTCCTCGCTGAGGTCCTGCAGCGTGACCGTCGCGCCGTCCTCGCGCCCGATGTACAGCGCGGTGTCGGCCGGGATGTCGAGCGACACCCGGGTGCTCGCCGTGGAGCCGGCGGAGGGCGACGCACCCGGGGTGGCGCCGGTGCTGCCCGGCGTCGGGGTGGCCGTGGGGGAGCTGCCGGCGGGCGACGACGGCGAGGGGGTCGGGCCGGTCGCCGACACCAGCACGCCGCCGAAGCCCTCGCCCTCGATGCCGGTGAGGGTGTCGTCGGAGTTCGAGGCGTTGACGATCGTGACGATCAGCTCGGCGTCGTCGCCCTCCTCGTAGCGGCCGTTCTCCGGCGGAGCCAGCAGGATCTGGCGCAGCAGGATGTCCTCCACCTGCGCCTGGGGGCCGACCTTGTCGCGGTCCTGGGTGCCGGTCTGCGAGACCTGGCCGGCGCTGCAGGCGCCGAGCGCGACCGGGCTGAGGACGAGGGCACCCATCACGGCGGCGCGCAGCGCGCGGTTCACAGCGGTCGACCTCCACGGGGGAAACAGCAGCCGGCCACCGTGCGTCTCGATGGCCCGAGTCGCGCCGAGCCTAACGGTCCACCCACCACGTCCGCCGGGAGGTGAGGCCGATGGGGCGCCCAGGACCCGGCGCCGGAGGCGAGCCGCGCGACCCGGCCCTCGCTGACTTCCCCGAACGGTCGCCCGGTACGCGCCGGTGGACCTCCGCCGACCAGCCCGGCCCGCACCTCCTCGACGCGCCCGGCCGGCCGGTGCTCCCGGTGGAGTCGGAGGCGGTGTCCGCCCGCCGCCGGTTCCACCGGCAGGAGGCCCACCTCGTGCTGTCCGCGCTGCGCCACCGGGCCGCCGAGCTGGGGGACCGGGGCGACGTCCACCAGGTCACCACCTGCGCCGAGGCCCCGGACCGCCACGACGAGCCGCTGAGCGCCTGCGCGCCCACCACGTGGAGCAGCCGCGACCACGTCCTGCGCCGCCCCGGCGTGCAGGTGCTCGCCGCGCGCGGCTCCGTGAGCAGCCAGGCCGGGGTCGCCCGGTGGGCGGAGGGCCGCGGCCGCCGCGGCGAGGACGCCTGCCCCTCCTACACCGCCGGCTGCTGGGCCTTCCTCGAGCGCGACCGCGAGCGGCTGGCCGGCAACCGGCGGATGCGCCGTCCGCTGCAGGGCCTGGACCGGTCGAGGACCTGCCGATCGTGGTCGAGCAGGAGGCCGCCCGGGGCACCGCCGCCCCCTGATCGGGGGACGGACGGTCCAGTTCCGCGTCGGGCCTGCCGATGCCTCCCCTGCACGGGGACGGCACGGGAGGTGCGGATGGCGGTCGGAGCCGCGTTCGACGACGTCCTCGCGGCGGCCCGGACGGGCGCCGCGTGGGCCTTCGAGGTGCTGTACCGGGACCTGTCCCCGGTGGTCACCGGCTACCTGCGGCTGCACGGCGCCCCGGACCCCGACGACCTGGCCAGCGAGACGTTCCTCGCGGTCTTCCGCGGGCTGTCCGGCTTCACCGGCGACGAGGCGGGGCTGCGGTCGTGGGTGTTCACCATCGCCCACCGGCGGCTGGTCGACGACCTGCGCCGGCGCAGCCGCCGCCCGCAGCTCGCCGACGGGGGCGCGGACCTGCTCCCCGAGGTCGCCGGCGGGGACGTGGAGGACGACGTCCTGGCCCGGCTGGGCGCCGAGACGGTGCACCGGCTGTGCGCCGGCCTCCCCGAGGACCAGCGCTCGGTCCTGCTGCTGCGGGTCCTGGCCGACCTCACCGTCGAGCAGGTCGCCGCGGTGATCGGCCGCTCCGTGGCCTCGGTCAAGGCGCTGCAGCGGCGCGGCCTGCGCCGGCTGCGCGAGGAGCTGGAGCCGGCCGGGCCCACCCCGACGAGGGAGACGACGACGGGCCGCGCACCCCTGCGGGCCCGTCCGGCGATGACGGGGGCGAGATGACCACGCCAGCCGACGCCCGGACCGCCGAGCAGGCCCTCGCGGCCTGCCTCGCCGGCCGGCCCGTGCCCGAGGGCGCGCAGTACCTGGCCGCGTTCACCGACGCGGTCCGGTCCTCCGCCACCGCGCCGGGCCGCCCGAACGCGGCCCTGGCCGAGCTGCTGGCGACCGGTCTGCTCACCGACCAGTCGGACCCGTCCACGCGGACGACCGGGCACCCCGCCCGGGCCTCACGGAAGAGACCCCACGTGTTCACCACCTCCCTCGCCGTCAAGTTCGCCGCGCTCTCCGCGGTCGCCAAGGCCGCCGTCGCCGGTGGGGCGGTCGCGGTCGCCCTGACCGCGGGCACCACCGCCGCCGTCGTCCTGCCCGAGGACTCCGCCCCCGCCCTCGTCGAGAGCAGCGAGACCACCGACGGCACCGCCACCGACGGCACCGCCACCGACGGCACCGCCACCGACGACACCGCCACCGACGGCACCGCCACCGACGGCACCGCCACCGACGGCACCGCCACCGAGGACCCGACCGGCGGGGAGGGCGACGCCTCCACCGACGGGGGCACCGGGGACGGCACCGGGTACGGCGCCGAGGAGGAGCCCGCCACCGAGCCCACGACCCCCGAGGACGACCCGCTCGCCGGCGTCGACGAGGGGCGGTCCTTCGGTCACCTCGTGCACGCGATCGTCGCGGCGAGCCGGGCGTCCGGCACCAAGGTCGGCCCTGACGTCAGCGCCGCGGCGCACGCTCGCAACACGGCCCGCCAGGAGGCCCGCCAGGGCACCGTGACCGAGCAGCCGGAGACCCAGCCGGTCACCGAGCCCGTCACCGAGGAGCCGGCGACCGGGGAGCAGGAGGCCGTGACCCCGGCGCCCGCGCCCGAGGAGCCCGTCGCCACCACCTCGACCGGCGGCAACGGCCACGGCCAGGGCAACGGCGGCGGCAACGGCAACGGCAACGGCAACGGCAACGGAAACGGGAACGGCAACGGCAGGAAGTGACCGACGGCGGGGCCGCGCTCAGGTGAGCGCGGCCCCGCCCGCCAGCAGCAGCACCACGTCGAGCACGGTCAACAGCATCACCGCGGGGAAGGCCAGCCGGCGGAAGGGCGCCGTCCCGGCCAGGGCGGCGACGGCGACCGCGGGCACCGCCAGCACCAGCCCCGCCCAGCCCCACCACGCGGGCGGGCCGGCCGGGCCGAGCACGAGCACCAGCGACGCCGTCCCGAGCAGCAGTGCACCCACCACCGCCGACACGCGGGGACCCAGCCGGTGCGGCAGACCGCGCACCCCGGTCGCCAGGTCGTCGGCGATGTCGGGGGCCACGTTGGCGAGGTGGGCCGCCGCGCCCAGCGCCGCGCCGGCGGCCGGCAGCCACCACGGCGCGGCCGGGACGCCCGGCGCCGCGGCCACCACCCCGGCGGGCAGGGCGCCGAAACCGGTGACGTAGGGGAGCCCGGAGGCCACCGTGCGCTTCAGACCCGCGTTGTAGGCCCAACCGCTGGCCACCAGCACCAGCAGCAGCAGTCCCGGCACCCAGCCGAGTGCCAGGGACAGGACGACGGCCGCGCCGGCCGCGCCGAGGGCCGCCCCGCGCAGCGTGGCGGGGGCCACGGCGCCCTGCACGACCGGCTTGTCGGCCCGCGCGACGGCGCGGTCACGGTCGGCGTCGAGCCAGTCGTTGCTCCACCCGATGGACGCCTGACCTGCGAGGACGGCCAGTCCCACGAGCACCGTGCGCCCCGGGGACACCTGCGCGGTGACCGCGAGGAGGGTCGCCACGACGGTGACCGCGACCGCCGGCGGCGCGTGCGTGGCCAGGACGAGCGCGCGGACGGAGGCGCCCCACGAGGCCCGTGCAGGCACACCGACCACGCCCTGTCAACCCCTCCCCAGTACTTCATCAGGCCTCTGACCTGCGGATATCCACCGGCCGACCGTTCCGGCCGTCAGTGTGCCGTGCTAACCTGGGTGCAGCGAAAGGGGTCACACACACATGGGCTTCACTGTCGGCGAGACCGTCGTCTACCCGCACCACGGTGCCGCTCTGATCGAGGCGATCGAGACGCGGGTCATCAAGGGCGAAGAGAAGGCCTACCTCGTGCTGAAGGTCGCCCAGGGCGACCTCACCGTGCGCGTGCCGGCCGACAACGCAGAGATCGTCGGCGTCCGTGACGTCGTCGGTCAGGACGGGCTCAACCGCGTGTTCGAGGTCCTGCGGGCCCCGCACACCGAGGAGCCGACCAACTGGTCGCGCCGCTACAAGGCCAACCTCGAGAAGCTGGCCTCCGGCGACGTCAACAAGGTGGCCGAGGTCGTCCGCGACCTGTGGCGCCGCGACAAGGACCGCGGCCTCTCCGCCGGCGAGAAGCGGATGCTGTCCAAGGCCCGCCAGATCCTGGTCAGCGAGCTCGCGCTCGCCGAGGGGACCAACGAGGACAAGGCCGAGGTGCTGCTCGACGAGGTCCTCGCCAGCTGACCCCTGCACCCTCGCTCTCCCGGACCACTCCCGTGTCCGCTGTCGGCATCGTCGCAGCGGCCGGGAGTGGTTCGCGTCTGGGGGCGGACAAGCCCAAGGCGCTCGTCGAGCTGGCCGGCCGCCCGCTGGTCTCCTGGGCGGTCGACACGCTGCTGGCCGGTGGCGTCGACGAGGTCGTCGTCGCCGTGCCCGCGGCCGAGCGCGACGCCTTCGCCGCCGTCCTGCCCGGCAGCGTCGCGCTGGTCGACGGCGGCGCCACCCGCACCGCCTCGGTCCGCGCCGCGCTGTCGGCCGCCGGCCCCCACGCCGACGCCGTCCTCGTGCACGACGCCGCCCGCCCGCTGACCCCGCCGGACGTGGTGGCCCGCGTGCTGGCGGCGCTGGCCGCCGGCGTGCCCGCCGTCGTCCCGGTGCTGCCGGTCGTGGACACCACCGTCGTCGTCGACGCGGCCGGCACGGTCACCGAGGCCGTGCCCCGCGCGGTGCTGCGGCGGGTGCAGACGCCGCAGGGCTTCGACCGCGCCGTCCTGGTGGCCGCCTACGCCGCCCTGGACGACGCCCTCGTGGACGCCCTCGTGGACGCCGCAGCGCTCACCGACGACGCCGCCGTCGTGCGGGCCGCCGGCGTGCCGGTGACCACCGTCGCCGGCGACGAGCGCGCCGCGAAGGTCACCGTGCCGCACGACCTGCACCTGGCCGCGCTGCAGGCCACCCGGTGAGCGACGACCTCCCGCGCGTCGGCCTCGGCGTCGACGTGCACCCGGTCGAGGCCGGCCGGGAGTGCTGGCTGGCCGGGCTGCGGTGGCCCGGCGCCGACGGCTGCGCCGGGCACTCCGACGGCGACGTCGCCGCGCACGCCCTGACCGACGCGGTGCTGTCCGCGGCCGGTCTCGGCGACATCGGCGGGCTGCTCGGCACCGACGACCCGCGCTGGGCCGGCGCCCGCGGCGTCGCCGTCCTCGAGCACGTGCGGGAGACCCTGGCCGCCGCCGGGTGGCGGGTCGGCAACGCGGCGGTGCAGCTCGTGGCGCCCACGCCGAAGCTCGGCCCGCGCCGGGCGGAGGCGGAGGCGGCGCTGTCGGCGGCGCTGGGCGCCCCGGTGAGCGTCACCGCCACCACCACCGACGGGCTGGGGCTGGTCGGCCGCGGCGAGGGCCGGGCCGCCCTCGCGACGGCGCTGGTCGTGCGCACGGGGTCCGTAGACTCCCCGCAGTGAGCCTCCGCCTGTACGACACGGCCGCGCGCGCGGTCCGGGACTTCACGCCCCTGCGTCCCGGCGAGGCCTCGGTGTACGTCTGCGGGCTCACCGTCCAGGGACCGCCGCACGTCGGGCACGTGCGCGCCGCCGTCGCCTTCGACGTGCTGCGCCGCTGGCTGACCGCGAGCGGGCTCGAGGTCACCTACGTCCGCAACGTCACCGACATCGACGACAAGATCCTCGTCAAGGCCGCCGAGCACGGCGTCCCGTGGTGGGCCTGGGCGTACACCAACGAGCTGGCCTGCACCCGCGCCTACGACGCCCTCGGCGTCCTGCCGCCCACCTACGAGCCGCGCGCGACCGGGCACGTGACGGACATGGTGGCGCTGGTCGAGCGGCTGGTGGAGCGCGGGCACGCCTACACCGTCGACGGCGACGCCTACTTCGACGTCCGCAGCTTCCCCCGCTACGGCGAGCTGACCCGCCAGGCGCTGGCCGACCTGCAGCCGGCCGCCGACACCGACACCGACGAGCGCAAGCGCGACCCCCGCGACTTCGCGCTGTGGAAGGCGCACAAGCCCGGCGAGCCGGAGACCGCGAGCTGGCCGACCCCGTGGGGTCCGGGCCGGCCCGGCTGGCACCTGGAGTGCTCGGCGATGGCGGGGCGCTACCTCGGCGCGGAGTTCGACATCCACGGCGGCGGGCTGGACCTGCGCTTCCCGCACCACGAGAACGAGCGCGCCCAGTCGATGGCCGCCGGCCTGCCGTTCACCCGGTACTGGATGCACAACGGCTGGGTCACCCTCGGCGGCGAGAAGATGAGCAAGTCGCTGGGCAACACCGCGCTGGTCGACGAGGTCGTCCGCCGGGTGCGCCCGGTCGAGCTGCGGTACTACCTGGTGGCGCCGCACTACCGGTCCACCGTCGAGTTCACCGACGCCGCGCTGGCCGAGGCGGCCGCCGCCTACCGGCGGATCGAGTCGTTCGTGCACCGCGCCGCGGAGCGGGCCGGCCGGGACACCGCCACCGGCCTGCCGCCGGCGTTCCGCGAGGCCATGGACGACGACCTCGGCACCCCGGCCGCGATCGCCGTCGTCCACGAGGTCGTCCGCGCAGGCAACACCGCCCTGGCCGAGGGGGACGACGCCGCGCTGGCCGACGCGCTCGGCGCCGTGCGGGGCATGCTGGGTGTGCTGGGGCTGGACCCGCTCGACCCCCACTGGGCGGCCGGCGGGGGCGCCGACGGCCGGCTGGCGGAGGTCACCGACGGCCTGGTCCGGCTGGCGCTGGAGCAGCGGCAGGCCGCCCGCGCGCGGAAGGACTACGCGGCGGCCGACGCGCTGCGCGACCAGCTCACCGCCCTCGGCGTGCAGGTCGAGGACACCCCGCAGGGACCCCGATGGGAGCTGACCCGCTGATGGCCGGAAACAGCCAGCGCCGCGGCCGCACGAGCGGCGCGGGCAAGAAGGGCGCCACCGCCGGCACCGGCGGCAAGAACCGCCGCGCGCTGGCCGGCCGCGGGGCGACCCCGCCCGCCGAGAAGCGCACGGGCCACCCGGCGCAGCGCCGCGCGCAGGCCGACGCCCGCCGCCGGGCCGAGCGCGACCGCAGCCGCCAGCGCGCCGAGGAGGCGCCGGAGCTGCTGCTCGGCCGCAACCCCGTCGTCGAGGCGCTGCGCGCGCAGATCCCGGCGACGGCGCTGTACGTCGTCACCGGGGACACCCGGGCGGCGACCGACGAGCGGATCACCGAGGCGCTGCACATGGCCAGCGACCGCGGCCTGCCGCTGCTCGAGGTGGGCAAGGCCGAGTTCGACCGGATGTCGAACAACGCGCTGCACCAGGGGATCGGGCTGCAGGTCCCGCCCTACGAGTACGCGCACCCCGACGACCTGCTCGACGTCGCCCGCGACTCCGGCCGGCCGCCGCTGGTCGTGGCCATGGACGGCGTCACCGACCCGCGCAACCTCGGCGCGGTGGTCCGCTCGGCGGCCGCCTTCGACGCGCACGGCGTCGTCGTGCCGCAGCGGCGCGCGGTCGGGATGACCGCCTCGGCGTGGCGCACCAGCGCCGGCGCCGCCGCCCGGCTGCCGGTGGCCCGCGCGGTCAACCTGGCCCGGGCGCTGGCCTCCTACCAGGACGCCGGCCTGCAGACGGTCGGCCTGGCCGGCGACGGTGACGTGGACATCGCCGACTACGACGGCCTCGCCGACCCGGTGGCGCTGGTCGTCGGCGCGGAGGGCGCGGGGCTGTCGCGGCTGGTGCGCGAGCGCTGCGACGTCGTCGTCCGCATCCCGATCGCCCGCGACACCGAGTCGCTCAACGTGAGCGTCGCGGCGTCCATCGCCCTCTACGCCGCCGCCCAGGCCCGACGGTGACACGGCGGTCCTGCCGGACCGCACCGCGGCCGGGTGCCCTCCCCCTGACGCCGTGAGCCCCGGCGGACGCGTCCCTCCTCGGGGACCCTCCGGGCCCCGCTCGCCGGTCGCGGCCACCGCGATCCGGCTCGGGCTGGAGCCGCACCCCGAGGGCGGCTGGTACCGGCGCACCTGGACCTCGCCGGCCGCGGTCGGCGACCGCCCGGCCGCGACGGCGATCCTCTACCTGCTCGCACCGGGGGAGTCCTCGGCGCCGCACACCGTCGACGCCGACGAGCTGTGGCTCTGGCACGGGCCGGGCGCACTGGTGCTGCACGTGGGCGACGAGCGCACGGTGCTGGACGCGGCGCACCCGCAGGTGCTCGTGCCCGCCGGCGCCCGGCAGTCGACCGCCCCGGCGGAGGACGAGGTGCTGGTGACCTGTGTCGTCTCGCCGGGTTTCGCGTGGAGCGGCTTCCGGCTGGTCTGAGCTCAGCCCAGCAGCTGGGCGAGGGTGTAGATGACCAGCCCGGCCAGCCCGCCGACGACGGTGCCGTTGATGCGGATGAACTGCAGGTCCCGCCCCACCTGCAGCTCGATGCGGCGGCTGGTCTCCTCGGTGTCCCAGCGGGCGACGGTGCTGCCGACGACGTCGGCGAGGTCGCCGGCGAAGCGCTCCACCAGGTAGCCGGCGACCCGCACCGACTGCTGCTGCACCCGCTCGCGCACCCGCGGGTCGGTCCGCAGCAGCCGGGCGGCGTCGCCGATCATGCCGGTCACCCGGGACCGCAGCTCGGAGTCCGGGTCTGCGGCGGCGGCGAGGAACGAGGTCTTCGCGTTGGTCCACAGCGACGAGGACCAGGCGCGCACCGCCGGGTGGTCGAGCAGCTCCTTCTTGAACCCCTCGACGCGGGCGGCGGTGTCGGGGTCGGTGCGCAGGTCGTGCACGTAGGCGCGCAGCCGGGCGTCGTAGACCCGACGCAGCTCGTGGTCGCGGTCGGCGCCGACCTCCTCCAGGAAGCCCTGCACGCCCGCGAACACGCGGTCGAACACCCGGTCGTCGACCCAGTTGGGCACCCACGACGGGGAGGCGTCCCCGAGCTGGGCGCGGAACACCACCCGGTTCTCCTCGAGGAACCGGGCGAGGTAGCGCAGGCCCGCCGACAGGACCTCCTGGTGCCGGTCCCCGTCGACCACCAGCTCCAGGACCCGGGCCAGCACCGGCGCCGCCGGCGTCGCGTGCAGCTTGCGGTCGACCAGGCCGGAGACGGCCTGCTGCAGGTCGTCGTCGCGCAGCAGGTCGGTGAGGCCGGTGAGCCCGGCGGCGGCGTCGCCGGCCAGCCGCTCCGCGCGGCCGGGCGCCGCCAGGAAGGTCCCGAGCCGGCCGGGGACGTCGACGGTGGCGAGCTTCTCCTCGACGACCGAGCGGGTCAGGAAGTTCTCCTGCACGAACGTGCCCAGGCTCGCGCCGATCTGGTCCTTCTTGCGCGGGATGATCGCCGTGTGCGGGATCGGCAGCCGCAGCGGGTGCCGGAACAGCGCGGTGACGGCGAACCAGTCGGCCAGCGCGCCGACCATCGAGGCCTCGGCGGTGGCCCGCACGTACCCGACCCAGGGCCCGGCGGTGTCGCCGAGCAGCACGCAGGCGAGGAAGACGGCCGCCGCGAGCAGGAACAGCCCTGTGGCCAGCCGTTTCATCCGCCGCAGCCCGGCGGCGCGCTCCGGGTCGTCGAGCGAGGAGGCGAGCGGGGCGCTCACAGACGACGACACCCTCCCCAGCCTAGAGGCGGGGGAGGGTGCCTTCCCGGGCTGGAGGGGTCAGTCCGCGCTGCTGCCGAGGGTGACCTCGACCGTCGACGTCCCACCGTCGCGCTGCACGGTCAGCTGCACCCGCGTGCCGGGGGCCGAGCTGCGGATGGCGGCGGTCAGCTCGGTGGAGGTGGTCACCGCCCGGTCGCCGACCGCGGTGACGACGTCGCCGGCCTGCAGGCCCGCCTCCGCGGCGGCCCCGCCGGGCTGCACCTGCACGACCTGCGCGCCGGTGCCCACCTCGGACGAGGCGGTCCCGCCGGCGGTCTGGGCGTTCACCCCGAGGACGGCGTGGGTGGCCGAGCCGGTGTCGATGATCTCCTCGGCGATCCGCTGGGCGGTGTTGCTCGGGATGGCGAACCCGACGCCGATGCTGCCGCTCTGCGACGCCGAGCCGGGCGCCCCCGAGGCCACCGAGGCGATCGCGGTGTTGATGCCGATGACCTCGCCGGAGGCGTCGACCAGCGCGCCGCCGGAGTTGCCGGGGTTGATGGCGGCGTCGGTCTGCAGCGCGTCGATGACGGTGGCGTCGTCCCGGGTGGAACCGGTGGCCACCGCGCGGTCGGTGGCGCTGACGATCCCGTCGGTCACCGTGTCGGACAGGCCGAGCGGCGCGCCGATCGCGACGGCGAGGTCCCCGACCTGCACGTCGTCGGAGTCGGCGAACGTGGCCGCGGTGAGCCCGCCGGCGCCCTGCAGCCGGATCACGGCGAGGTCCGAGGTCGGGTCGGTGCCGACGACGGTGGCGTCGTAGAGCGTGCCGTCGGAGGTGCGCACCTGGATGGCGGCGTCCCCGGTGCTGCCGTCCAGCGTGACGACGTGGTTGTTGGTGAGCACGTAGCCGTCGTCGGAGAGCACCACGCCCGAGCCGCTGCCCGAGCCCGAGCCGCTGGTCACGTAGACGGTGACGACGCTGGGCGAGGCCTTGGCGGCCGCGGCGGTCACCGCGGTCGCGTTCTCCGGGTCCGTGATGACCACCGACTGCGCCGTGGCCGCCGTCCCGCTGCCGCCGCTCCCGCCGCCGGAGGTGAGGGCGACGACCCCGGCCCCGGCGCCGCCGCCGACGAGGGCCCCGGCGAGCAGCCCGGCGACGCCCATCCGCAGCCGGCCCGCCCGCCGCCTCTCCGGCGCCGGCGCGGGGGCGGGCGCCGGCGGCGGCAGGGTGCCCGTCGCGGTGCCGGCCGGCGGGTACCAGGAGTCGCCGGACGGCGGCGGGGTCCAGCCCGGGGTCGCACCGGTCGGCTGCGCCGGGTTCGGGTACGGGTGTCCGTTCACTGCTGTGGTCCTCCTCCTGGGCGGCCGTCCGCCGCTCTGGGGACCACTCTCGGCGCGGCGTCTGACGGGGCCCTGCGCAGCGCCTGTGAGGTGTCTGGGCGTCCTCAGCGGGGGAGGTCCGGCAGCACCCGCCCCCGTGCGACCAGCTCGGTGACCACCCAGACCGCCGCCACCTCGGCGGCCAGCAGACCCACCAGGACCAGCAGCTGGGCGGCGCCGGCGGCCAGCGGGCCGCCCCCGCCGAGCAGCACGCCGACGTAGGCGCCGGGCAGCGTGACGAGGCCGACGGTGCGGGTCTGGTCCAGCGGCGGCAGCAGGGCGGTCGCGGCGGAGGGCCGGGCGACCTCGAGGACGGCGTCGCGGGGGAGCAGGCCCAGCGCCAGGGCCGCCTCGACCTCGCCGCGGCGGGTGGTCAGCTCCTCGCGCAGCCGCCGGCCGGCCAGCGACGTCGCCGTCATCGCGCCGCCGACCAGGATGCCCGCGACCGGGATCACCGCCTCGCCGCGCAGCGGCACCGTGCCGCTGGCCAGCACCAGCGCGACCACCGGTGCCGCGCCGCCGGCCACCGCCAGGGCCGCGGACCCCACCCGGCGCGGGGCACCGGGCGCCCGCAGCGGCAGGCCGCTGACCCGTCCTGCCGCCGTGACCGCCGCGACGGTGACCATCAGCAGCACGAACGCCGCCGACAGCCACAGCGAGCGGACGACGACCAGCAGCACCGCCGAGACCGCCGCCAGCTGGACGGTGGCCCGCAGCGCCGCGACGACGACCGGCCGCTCCTGCCCCAGCCCGGACAGCCGCCCACCCGCCGCCGCCAGCACGGTGAGCAGCACCAGGACGACGGCCAGCGGCGGGCCGAGCTCGACGACGGAGGTCCCCACGGCCGCCGATCCTGCCGTCCGCGACCCGGCCGCCCGCGACACGCCGACCACGGTGTGCGACGGGAGCGTCGCGGGGTAGAGGGGGACCCCGGTCGCTCCCCTGGGAGCGGGCGGGTCCCCGCTGCCCGGCCTGCGCTCCTGGAGGCTGCTCGTGTCCACCCGCGGTCTGCCCGCCCGTCTGCTCGTGGGCCTCGCCGCCCTCACCGCCGCCGCGGTCGCCGTCGTCGGCGGCCTCGCCCTGCGGCCCCCGGGGCTGCTCGCCGTCGCGCTGGCCGCGGTGGTGACCTCCTGCCTGGCCGGCGGCGTGGCGCGCGAGTCGCACGAGGACGGCCGGCCGCCGCGGTACACCCCGCTGGAGGCGGCCTGGCGGGCCGGCGCGGTCACGATCGGCGTGCTGCTGTTCCTGTCCGGCACCGCGGCGCTGGGCGGTCCGGCGCTGACGGCCCTGGCCGGTGCGGTGCTCTTCCTCGGCGGGCTCGGGTCGTGGCTGCTGCACACCGGCCGCCCGGTGCGGCCGGCCGCCCCCGACGACGCCCCGGCGCCCGGCCGGCTCGCCGCACCGGCGCCGCAGCGGCCGGTGGCCGGCGCCCGCCCGGGGGAGGCCGTCGGGACGGTCACCTCCCTGCCGCCGGTGACGACCCTGACGACCGCGGCGCTGGGCCGCGAGTGGCTCGGCACGACGGCCGCGCTGGCCGGCCGGCTGGACCCGGCGGCGCGGCAGTCGATCGTCTGCCGCCGCCAGGACGCCCTCGACGAGCTCGAGCGCCGCGACCCGGCCGGCTTCGCCCGCTGGCTGGCCGAGGGGCCGCTGCCCGGCAGCGACCCGGCCGGCTACCTGCGCGAGGGCCCGGCGGCCGCCTGAGGGTCGAAGACGGCAGCGGGGTCGACGTTCATCACGACCTCGCAGTCGCAGAACCCGCCGTACTCCTCGAGCCCCTCGTGCAGCCGGTCGAGGGCGATGCCGTGCCCGGCGGCCCAGGCGTCGGTAACGCGGTGGGTCCGGTCGCAGTCCCCGGCCGAGAGGACGGCGTCGAGGTGCTCGCGCAGCGCGTCCAGCTGGGTCCGGTCCAGCGGCAGGAGCCCGGCCGGGTCGTCGATCGGTGCCACGCGCTCAGCATCGGCAGCGGGGGCGTCGGCTCGACCCGTGTCGTCGGCCGGGACGGCGGCGGACAGCGCCCGGCCCAGGCGGAGGGACCACACCGGCCCGGCGAGCCCCGCCCGGCGGGTCCACCGGCCCGGGCCGCCGCCGGCACCACCGGCGCCGTGCCGACCGGCCCGACGACGTCGTCGACGGACCCGAGGGACACCGGCGGCACGCTCACAGCGGCCGTCGTCGCCCGTCCAGGGACGGACGTCCCCGAGGGGTCCCTATCCTTGACGCCGGGAGCGGTTCCCGTGTCCCGCCGGCGTGGCGCAACTGGTAGCGCACCCGACTTGTAATCGGGCGGTTGGGGGTTCGAGTCCCCCCGTCGGCTCAGTCGAAGCTGCCCGCCCCGCCCACGCGGTAGGGGTGGTGCCGCTCGGCGCGGGCCGCCCGCGCCCGCTCGGCGCGCTCCTCGCGCAGCCGGGCGGCGGTGCCGGCCGGGTAGCCGGCCTTGGCCACGCGGTGCTCGGTCGTCTCCACCACGAACGCCAGCGAGTACATCAGCCCGACCATCAGCCCCCCGGCCGCCGCGGTCAGCCGGTAGCCCATCCCCACGGGGACGGCGACCAGGCAGATCACCACCAGCGGGGCGAGCTGCACCAGCGAGCGGGCGACGTGCCGGCGCACCCATCCCGGCCGGGTGGTGTCCGACAGCACCCACGGCGACAGCTCCCGGGGCAGCCCGCCCCCGACGGCGTAGCGGAGCCACTGCAGGACGGTCGGGCGGCGGGACGTCGCGGGCGCGGCGTGCTGGGTGCGCACGCCTCGACGGTAGGCCCCGCTGTCCACCCCGGGAACCGGGACCGGACCGTCCCGACCGGGCCGTTGCCCCCCGCACGGCGGCGGGTGGACACTGCGACCCCCGAGGGGAGGGAGGGCTCCCGTGCAGATCGCCTCGCTGCTCCGCCGCAAGGGCCCCGACGTCGTCACCGTGGCGCCGGACCGGCCCGTCCGTGCCGCCCTGGCCCTGCTCGCCGAGCACCGCATCGGCGCACTCGTCGTCTCCCGCGGGGGAGGCACCGTCGACGGCATCGTCTCCGAGCGCGACGTCGTCCGCGCCCTGCACGCCTCCGGGCCGGAGGTCCTCGACGGGCCGGTGTCGGCGCTGATGACCGCCGAGGTGCGCACCTGCGTGCCCGGCGCCTCGGTGCACGACCTCGCCCGCACGATGACCGACCACCGCATCCGGCACGTGCCCGTCGTCGAGGACGGCCGGCTGCTGGGGATCGTCTCGATCGGCGACGTCGTCAAGGCCCGCCTCGACGAGCTGCAGGAGGAGCGGGACCACCTCGTCGACTACATCCAGACCACGTAATCCAGACCACGTAATCCAGACCACGTAGCGGCGCGGCGTACGGTTGCCCGCCGTGGACGAGCGGCGGGCGGGCACGGCAGCGGGACTCGCCGCCTACGGGTTGTGGGGTGTCTTCCCGCTCTACTTCCCGCTGCTGGAGCCGGCCGGCGGGGTGGAGATCGTCGCCCACCGCATCGTCTGGTCGCTGCTGTTCGTGGCCGTCCTCCTGACCGTGCTGCGGCGGTGGGCACTGGTCCGCGCGGCGGTCACCGACCGCCGCACGCTGCTGGTCCTGGCCGGGGCCTCGGTGCTCATCGCGGCCAACTGGCTGGTCTTCGTCTACGGCGTCAACTCCGGGCACGTCGTCGAGACCTCGCTCGGCTACTTCATCAACCCGCTGGTCAGCGTGCTGCTCGGCGTCGTCGTCTTCGCCGAGCGGCTGCGTCCGCTGCAGTGGGCCGCGGTCGGGCTGGCCGCGGTGGCCGTCGTCGTCCTGACCGTCGACCACGGCCGGCCGCCGTGGATCGCCCTGGCGCTGGCCGCCACCTTCGGCAGCTACGGCCTGCTCAAGAAGCTGGTGCGGGTGGAGGCGGCGCCGGGCCTGTTCGTGGAGACGGCGGTGACCTTCCTGCCGGCGCTGGTGCTCCTCGCCGTCCTGCAGGCCACCGGGCGGGGGACCGCGGGGTCCGAGGGCGCCGGCCACCTCCTGCTGCTCGCGGCCTCGGGCGTCGCGACGGCGGTGCCGCTGCTGCTGTTCGCCGCGGCCGCCCGGCGCATCCCGCTGTCGACCGTCGGGCTGCTGCAGTACGTCACGCCGCTGATGCAGCTGGCACTGGGTGTCTTCGTGTTCCACGAGCCGATGCCCCCGGCGCGGCTGGCGGGCTTCGCGATCGTCTGGGCGGCGCTGGCGGTGTTCACCGTGGACAGCCTGCGCTCGGCCCGGGCCGCCGGCCGGAGGGCGGCCGCCGGGCAGGTGCCCGCCGCGGCCTGACCGCGCGTCTCGGGCTGTGGCCTGTCACCCCCCGGGCCTACCGTTGTGGGTGACGGCTTCCCCCCGATCGAACGGACCCGACCATGACCCCCGACCCCGACCCCGCGGTCTCCCCGCCGGGGGGCCCGGAGTCCGGTGAGGGCCCCGCGCAGCCCGCGGGCCTGACCCGGCGCGAGCACGAGATGCTGGCCTTCGAGCGGCAGTGGTGGCGCCAGCCCGGCGCGAAGGAGACCGCGATCCGCGAGCGGTTCGGCCTCCCGCCCACCCGCTACTACCAGGTCCTGAACGCGCTGGTCGACCGCCCGGCCGCGCTCGAGGCCGACCCCCTCCTCGTCCGCCGCCTGCGCCGGCTGCGCACCGCGCGGCGCCAGCGGCGTTCGCCTCACCTGCTGGGCAAGGGCTCCTCCGCCCTCTAGATTTGGTGACCGTGGGCAGGCACGCGGCACCAGGCGGTGACCAACCGGACCGGCCGTCAGTCCCGGTGGCAGGCGGCCGGCGCCGCACCGACCACCCCAGCGCGCCCCTGCCCGACCTGCCCACGAGGCCCGGCCCCGGCGTCGACCCGGGCGCCGCGGAGCTGAGCGACCACCCGACGACGCCCGGTCCCGGCCGCAGCCGCGCCGACCGCCGCCGCGACGCGCTGCTCGGCGCCGCAGACGAGACCGACCGCCGCCGGCTCACCGGCCGGTCCGCCCGCCCCGCCGTGGCCGCCCGCCCGGCAGCCCCCGCGCCCC